>JADGCD010000136.1 GCA_015229165.1 Nitrospinota bacterium
CTTTCCGCCTTCGCCCTGCCGATCGATTTCGGCTGGCAGGGAGCGTCGGACACCGCATCGCCCCCCCTCGCCGACGGGACGGGGAAGGGGATCGCCGATTTTCTCTTCACGGTCGTGTTGTCGGGGCTGTCGGGGGGGGCGCTGCCGCTGGTGGCGGCCGCAGCCGCCGGAAGCGGAACCGGCGTCATGGCAGGGGGGTTCTTCGCCACCTACGGCTGGAGCGGGGGAACGGTCGAGGCGGCTTTTTTGTCGCTACCCCCCTGGTCGTTGATCACCTTTGTCGGAAACCTGATGGGCGCCGTCGCGGCCGCAAGCTGGTTCGCCATGAAGCTGGAGAAACGCCCGGTCAACGCCATGCCGTTGATTCGCTACGGATTGCTCGGCATTTCCCTTGTACTGTTCGCCGTAGTCCTCCACTTCCTGCTTGGGCCGACGTGGGAAGAGGCGTATCGGGCGGCACTGTCGGGGCTCTCGCCTCGCTGATAATTTCGGACAGTTCGGTCGTATCGCCCCGGCGCAGATGACAGACATGTCGCCGCTATCAGAGAGGTGTTATGTTAAGTATATGTAATATATGAGATTGATCTGCGGCACACCCGTTGCATAGATATAGGGTGGAACCGTCATAAGGGTTTGCATGCAATGTGCGAACCTGACGTACAAGGGTCAGGCGAATGCCCCCTCTCTCGCCCGACCTTTGGCAATCGCCCCGTAGCGCCACCCCCCTCGGCGCTGCGGGGTTTTTTTATGCCGACGGGAACCATAACACGCCCCTTGCGGGGGGCTGGGCGCGAAAGGGCAAGGGGACGGCGCGACCGGGTCTTAGCGCGTAAGATCGCGCTTCATCGACCAGCCGGAGTAGAGGCCCATGGCGAGAAAGGCGGCGAAGAAAAAGAGGCCGTAGGGGTTGGCGAAGAGAAGACCCCACCGGTTGTTGAGGAGCATGGCGGCGACGCCCCCCCATCCCACCAGCAGGCCCAGACCCCGGAACAGATAGGCGTCGAACAGGGCCGCAAGGCTTCGCTCGGCCCTGGTTTCGGGGTTCGCATTCATGATGTTATGGGCGGTCTGTCGGTTTATTCTTCGGTAGGGGCATGGTATCATCCGAAATTAAATGACGGTACCTTCGTTTTGCGGGGGGCGCAAAACCGGGGGCATTTTCGCTCAAAATGTCGCGTATGGGGGGATGAGGATGGGGAAGGACATATCCTTGCGGGGGAAGTTGATCGGCGGTTTTGCGGTCATCGTCCTTTTCGTCACCGTCACCGGCGCGGTGGGCTACTGGGGCTCGTCGTCGTTGACCGCAGCCCTCACCCTCATCGCCGACCGTTCCGCCCCCCAAGTCGATACGACCATGGAGATGGTGGCCAACCTGCGCGCCACGGCGCTGGATCTCGCCCGCCTCAAAAGCGCCACGGCGGTGCTGGCCACCGACGACGAAAGCCGGGTCGCGGCGCTGGCCTCCCATTTCGAGGCGCTGACGAAGGAATACGACGACGCCACCGACCTGCTCCTCAACGGGGGGGACTACCGGGGGCGGACCATCGAGCCGGCCTCGTCCGAAGCGTTCCGGGCCAAACTGGCCGAGGCCGACACGATCCACAACGACCAGTTGCAGCCGACAATCCGTAAAATGCAGGAGCTGGGGGGACGGCTGCTGTCCAGCAAGAAACGCCGCGACGACGCCATGGCCGCCATGGAGCAGGGGGTCGAAGAGGCGCTCGCCACGGCGGTCGAAGCCGAGGAGACCGTCAAACAGGCGATCGCCCGCAAGATGGGGAGCGCCTCCCGCTCGGCGCTGGAGAACGAGGTCCGCTGGGCCGACATCATCATGGAGATCAAGACCAGCACGGTCCTCTCCCGGATCACCCTCGAAGAGCTGGTCCAGTCGTCGAACATGGACGAGGTCAACCAGTTCCTGGCCGAATACGAAGAGTCGGTGGTCGCCTTCGACGCCTGGATCGACGCCCTGCTTTCGGGGGGGATGACCGACGAAGGGGCGGTCCCCCGGATTCCCGACGGCCCGGTCCGGACCGTGGTGACGCAACTGGACGAGATCCACAACACCAAGTTTCAGGAGGCGGCGCAGATTCTCCTCTCCACCGAATACGACATGATGGAGGGGAAAGAGCAGGTCGATGCGATCATCGCCGAGGCCGACGCGATTCTGGAGCGGATGACCGCCCTCGTCGAGGAGGTGGAGGGGCTCGCCTCGGACAGCATGACCGAAGCGCGCAGCGACGCCTTTTCCACCTCCACCCAGGCGCTGTTCTTGATCGCCCTCATCAGCGTCGGGGCGCTGGTCGTCGGCATGGGGCTGGCGCTCCTGATCACCCGGGGGATTTCGCTCCCCATCATGCGGGCGGTGGAGGCGTTGGGCGAAGGGGCGTCGCAGGTGAACGGGGCGGCCACGGAGGTCTCCCGGGCCAGCCAGTCGTTGGCGGAGGGGGCCACGCAGCAGGCGTCGTCGCTGGAGGAGACCTCCAGCGCGCTGGAGGAGATGGCGGCCATGTGCGGCCGCAACGCCGACAATGCCCGCGAAGCCCGCGCCCTCTTCGTCGATGCCGCCCGGGAGGCGGACGAGGGGCGCGCCGAAATGGAGCGGATGATCGAGGCGATGTCGGCCATCAACGAATCGTCGGCGGCCATCGGCAAGATCATCAAGGTGATCGAAGAGATCGCCTTCCAGACGAACCTGTTGGCCCTCAACGCCGCCGTGGAGGCCGCCCGCGCCGGGGAGCACGGCAAGGGATTCGCCGTGGTGGCCGAGGAGGTGCGCAATCTCGCCCAGCGGTCGGCCACGTCGGCCCGGGACACCGCCGCCCTCATCGAGGAGGCGGTCCGCCGCGCCCAGGGGGGGGACAAGGTGGCCCATCAGGCCGGGGAGAAGCTGGTTCGCATCGTCGATACCATCCGGCAGGTGAGCGGTCTGGTGGAACAGATCGCCACCGCTTCCGACGAGCAGGCCACCGGGGTCGGCCAGATCAACACCGCCGTCTCCCAAATGGACGCGGTCACCCAGCAGGTGGCCAGTTCGTCGGAGGAGAACGCCGCCGCGTCGGAGGAGCTTTCGGCCCAGTCGGGCGCGTTGGCGTCGGTGGTGGAGGAGCTGCGGGGGGTCATCGAGGGGGGGAGCCATAGCAAGGAAATCGCCCGGGCGGCGCTCCCCCCGCGCCGTGGCCCGCTGCGGCAATTGTCGTCCGCATCGTCGTCGTACGGGGCGCCGGACGACGACGGGGACAACCGGTAATCAACGGATCGTTTTAAGAAGGAACCGAATCGTGTCCACATCGAATCTTTTCCGCCTTTCGCTGGCATTCGTCGCGGGGCTTCTGGTCTCCGCTCCCGCTTTCGCGCAGGAGGCGGAGCAGGAGGAATCGGCCTGGTACGAAGGGGTGGTTTTCGAGGGGGGGCTGACGGCCATCCTGCAGGGGACCGCCGGGAACGACACCGCCGAAACAAAAGACCAGACCGACTACGCCTATTCGGCCGATTTCGCCGCCATCGCCGAGGTGGCCGACGGCCATACCCTTGCCATCGTCTTCGAGGCGGGGGAAGGGGAGGGGGCCAACGACAACCTCGGATCGCGAGCCATCCCGGATTACGACGGCTACCTCTCCCAGGTGGAAGGCGCCGCCAAGGCGGACGTGAACCAGATCTACTACGAGGGGGCCTTCTTCGACGGCGCCTTCACGTTGCTGCTGGGGAAGATGGACTTCCACGCCCTGACCGACGGCAACGAGTACGCCGGGGACGAGACGAGCCAGTTCTTGAACGGGTTGTTCGTCCGGTCGGCGGGGGTGATTTTCGCAGAGCATGAGTTCTACTACGCCCCGACGGTGGCGGTCATCCTCCAGCCGGTGGAGGTGGTCTCGCTGACGCTGGCCCACTCCAAGCATGTGGGGGACGACCTCTTCTCCAACGGCTATCAGGCGGCGGAGCTGGGAATCCACCTGGCGTTCGGCGATCTGGCGGGAAACTACCGGTTCGGCTACCTGCGCCACGACGTCGAGTACCACGCCATCAGCGACGGGAGCGTGACCGCCAACACCGGCTGGTTCGTCTCGGCGGATCAGGCGGTGACGTCGGGGGTGGGGCTCTTTGTCCGCTACGCCAAGCAGGACGATTCGCTGGTGGAGAACGAGGTGACGGCCGCCCTGTCGGGAGGGCTGTCGCTGGACGGCGATCTCTGGGGGCGTCCGGGGGACGGCATCGGCCTGGCCTACGGCGCGCTGACGCTGAACACCGACCTGGTGACGGAGTTCAACGAAGGGGAGTCGGTGGTGGAAGCCTACTACCGCTACGCCGTCAGCGAAGGGCTGACGGTGACCGCCGACGCGCAAGGGTTCCAGAACCTGGAGCGGGCCGAGGCCCGTTCGGTGTCGGTCTTCTCGCTGCGCATGCAGGCCGGGTTCTAACCGACGTCGCTACGGCGCTCAACAGGGGCGCTACGCCGCCTTATCCTCAACAGGGTAAGGCGGTTTTTTTGCGCCCGCACAAACCTGCTTGTTCCTGTCGTTGCCAAGCCCACGAAGGGGGCGGCTCTTGTTGAGTGGCGGCGGGAAGAGAACAGGCGCACGCCTGCCAGTCATGCATTCGGTCCCTCTTCCCTTCACCGGTCAAGGCCAAGCCCACGAAGGGGGCGGCTTTTATTGAGTGACGCAGGGAAGCGGCGAGGCGCACGCTTGCCAGTCTCGCAATAGGCCCCTCCTCCCTTCACCGGTCAAGACCATAGCCCACGAAGGGGGCGGCTTTTATTGAGTGACGCAGGGAAGGGAAAACCTGTCCGTTCGTATTGAGTAGAGACGAAACGGATGGATACGAGGAGACAGGTCATGCGACACCGAATCATCGCCCTTGTGGCATCGCTTGCGCTGGTCGCCGGTGGCGCGTGCGCCAGCCGCCCTTCCGCCTATGTGCAGGACGCCTCCCTCGTGGGGGCCGCGTTGGGCGCCGGGGCGGGCGCCATCATCGGCCACCAGTTCGGCGACGGCGGACGGGACACCGGCGCCCTCATCGGGGCCGCCACCGGGGCCGCCATGGGGATGAACTACGGCCAGAACGAGGAGATGCGGGCCAGCCGCCAGAGCCAAGGATATGGATACGGACAGCCAGCCGCCGGCGGGGGGGATGATTTTCGGAATCCCTACCGGTCGCCGGACCCCCGCTTCTGCCGGGGCGCCTGGAGCTGGGACCCGATGTCGGGGTACTGGACCTGCCGCTGATCCCCGCGAGGGCATCACGAAAAGCCGCCTTGACCGCTTATGGCCGAGGCGGCTTTGTTGCGAACGGACAGGCTTGCGCCTGACCTACGAAGACGCGCCGTTGCGAGAACGTCAGGAAGGCCGCCAGCCGCCGCGTTGGCGGGTCACTCCCAGTTGACCTCGCTGATCCCCAGCGGCGCGTCGATGACCACCACCACGAACGGCCACTGCGTGCCCGTTCCCGGTTGCGGGAGCTGTTCCTGCCCCACCGTCACCGACAGCCCCTTACCCGAGCGGGTCATCTTGCGCACCCCGATCCGCCAGTCGGCCGACCCCTTGTCCCCCGCGAAGAAGGCCGCCACCCGTTGACGGGAGAAATCGACCTCCGGCGCCGACGACGGGTTCGCCTTCAGCTTCAGAAGCAGGTCGAGGTATCCCTTCTGGTCGGAGACCACCCGGTTCGACGGCCCCTTGATGCCATCCGCCGAAGCCGCCGGTCCAATGTCGATGGGGGTTGATTGCACCAACTGCCCCACCGCCACCTGCGTCGGCGCGCCCGACGGACCGTCGGCGATACGATAGTAGGTCTGGGGCGTGTGGTTCACGATATCCCCCACCGCCGCGTCGATACAGGCCCGGATCGCCTCGTCCGCCCCGGTCCCCTCGAACCCGCCAAGACCGATCGGCACCCGCGAATCGCCGCCACCGACGGCGCCG
>JADGCD010000137.1 GCA_015229165.1 Nitrospinota bacterium
CTGGCCGAAACCACCCCGGCCAGCGTCGAGACGAAGTTGAGCGTGCCGGTCTTCACCCGGGCCGACCGGGCCACCGGGGTTTCGGCCAACCGCTTGCGGACGCTCCCTTCGGCGCCCAGCAGGGCCAGCGACGCGATGAAGTCGGGGCCGAGGTCGAACCGCTCCCGGATGGCGGTGATAAGCCGGGTGATCTGGGTGGCGGTGACCCGGTTGCCGTAGGCGAGCCCCGAACCGTCGGCGAAGACGGTCCCCGACAGGTCGGCGCCGATGTCGGCCATGAACTGGCGGACCAGCAGCAGCCCCGCCGCGTGAGAGCCGGGGGCGCCGGTTTTCTCGGCGGCCATGGTCTTGATGACCTGCTCGGCCATGAAGTTGTTGGAGTAGCGGTTCAACTGGGTCAGAATCGCGCGCAGCGGCTCCGACTCGTGCGCGAAGAGGGTCACCGCCCCCGGCGGGGTCTTGGCGAAGCCGAGCCCCCCCTCCACCACGACGCCGACCTCGGCCAGCTTGGCGCGGAAACTTTCCCCGGCGAACCGGTCGGGGTTGGTGACGTTGACGTACCGGATGATCGGGACCGCTCCGGGGCGGATGGAGCCGGTGACGGTGATGGTCATGTGGTCGCCGTTGGCGCTGCGCCCGACGTTGAGCTGCCCGCGACGCCCGGTGAGCGCCCGGTTGTCGAGCCGCAGGTAGGGAGAGGCCGGATCGAGACCGACCACGGGGGGGACGCCCGGGCTGGTCGGATACACTTCCACCGTCACCGAATTGAAGTTGACCGCCAGGGCCGACAGCTTGGCGTCGTAGGAGCGGCCGGAGCGGCGCTCGGCCCACGACGGGGCGCTGGTGGCCTGGTCGAAGAAGGAGGTGTCGATGACCAGATCCCCCTTCACCCGGTCGATCCCCCGCCGTTTGAGGGCGGCTGCGATCCGCCAGAGGATCTCCGGGGTCAGCTTCGGGTCGCCCCCTCCTTTGAGGTAGAGGTTCCCCGCCACCACCCCCTTCACCGGCAGGGTGTCGGCCAGCGCCCGGGTGACGAAATGGTAGTCGGGGCCCAGATGGTAAAGGGCCGCGCCGGTGGTGAAGATCTTCTGCACCGACGCCGGGAGGAGCAGCAGGTCGGGGTTCCGGGCGAAGACCGTCCGGTTGGTGTCCAACTCCACCACCGAGACCGACGTCCGGGCCTTGTCCAGACAGGAGGTTTTCAGGGCGGCGACCGCCTTGGCGGCGAAGGCGGCGTACCCTTTCCCCTGCGCCGGTTCGGCGGCGAAGGCGGCGGCGGGGAGAAGCGTCAGGGCCAACAACAGGGCGAACGGTCTCATGAGCGGGCCCCCTCCCGCTCCAGCACAAGGCCGGTGAACAGCAGCGCCAGCGACGCCGCCGCCCCGTTCAGGAGAGCGTCGTGCAGGTCGAAGGCCCGGGTCGGCACGACCCGCTGGATCAGCTCGTCCACAAAACCGGAGGCGAAGGCCCCCATCCACGCCAGCGGATAGCGGAGCGGGGGGGAGAAATCGAACTTGAGGGCGTAGTAGAAAGAGATGGTCAAGAGAGAGTACTCCAGAAGGTGAATCCGGTCGGACGGATGGGGGGCAAGAGTGATCATCATGGCCAGATAGGCCGCCCCCACCCCCGCCAGCGCGAGCAGATGGGACGGGGTGCGCCGGTCGAGCCGGACGACCACCAGATAGAGGATCGTCACGGCGGAAAAGAGAAGGATCGACTCCGACACCGGTCGCTGCCAGCCATGGCTCTTGAGCCAGAGCTGGAACGAGCCGACCGGCCCCAGCGAAAGATAGATCAAAGCGATGGCGCCCAGCGTCACCTCCCATCCCCGGCGCCGGTTCGGAAACAGATTCATGCGGCGGCTCCGGCGCAAAACGGGGTGACGAACCCGGCGTCGGGAAAGAGCCCCGGACGCCGCGCCGTGGCCAAGGCCGCCTCGGCCTCGGCGACGAACGACGCCCGGTCGGGGGCGGGGGTCATCCCCATGGCGCGGACGGTGGCCGGATCGAGCGCGGAAAGGAGCGTGGTCGGGAACCGGGCGCTCTTCTCCCGGGTGGCCATGGCGGTCTGCCCGCTGACGGCGAACGCCCCCGGCGCCCGCAGCGCCCGGTCGATGGCCTGCGCCGAACCGTGCGCCAGCCACGGCAGGAACGCCGAAGCGCCGATCCCGTCGGGGCAGGCGGCCATCAGGAAAAGGCGCCCCCCCTCCCTAAGCCCCCGGACGGCGTTGTCGTACCCCTTGTGGGCCTGGATGAAGTCGATGTCTTTGGGGGCTCCGCCGCAGGAGGCCACCAGCGTGTCGAACGGCGCATCGACCGGGGCCACGCTGCGACGCCGCGCCTCTTCCACCGCACGGGTGAAGGCCGCCGCCGGGTCGCCCGCCGCCACCGCCACCGGACGCCCGGCCCGGTCGAGGATCGTGTTCAGCAGAAAAGCCGGGGAGAGCGCCTCCATCACCCGCGTGGCCAGATCCCCCATCGGGTTGCCGTCGAGAAGGGCCGGGCCGATCTTCGGGTGGCGCCCCGGACCGTGCGGGTTAAGCGAGAGCCGGTGGAGCCGGAGAATGTCCCCCCGGGCGGCCACCCCCGGCATGATCCCCTTGCGCCCCCCCCCGAACCCGGCCAGATAATGGATCCCGCAGGCGCCGGTGACCACCAGCCGGTCGCATTCCACCACCCGCCGGTTGAGCCGGATCTCTGCCCCGTCAAGCGAAACGCCGCAACCCGACAAGTCGCCGTCGGGGTCGTGGTTCACCGGCATGACACGCCGAACGTTTTCCGCCCCCGCCAGACGCGCGATCTCGGCGTCGGTCAGGGGGCGATGCTGGCCGTTGGCGATCAGAACCGTCACCTTCGTCCCCTCCAGCCGGTCGAGCAACGGCGCCAGATAAAGGGGAACCGCCGCCGGACGGGTCTGGTCGGGAATGACCACCGTCACCCGGTCGCCGGGGGCGAACCGTCCGCCAAAGGGGGGACCGGCCACGGGAGCGTCGAGGGCCGCGCAGAGGGCGTCAACGGTCAGCGCGGGTTCGCCTGCGGGCAGATCGGCGCCGATGACGACGGCCCGGTCGGGGACGGCGATGGGGATGGTCTCCTCCCCGTAGCGGAAAGCGGCGGCGCCCATCAGCGGACCAGACAGGCGGCCATGCGCCCCTCCCCCCGGTCGGTGAGGGGGGGGACCGTTTCGGCGCATTCGGATTTGGCAAGCGGACAGCGGGTGCGGAAGACGCAGCCCGACGGGGGATGGGCGGGCGAGGGAACCTCCCCGGCGAGGACGATCCGCTGCCGTCGCCGGGCCGGGTCGGCCACCGGCGTGGCGGAGAGGAGCGCCTCGGTGTAGGGATGGATGGGGCGGTCGAAAAGCGCTTTGGCCGGGCCGGTCTCGACGATCTTTCCCAAATACATCACCGCCACCCGCCCACAGAGCCGCTCCACCACCGAAAGGTCGTGGGAGATGAACAGGTAGGCGATCCCCAGCTCTTCCTTGAGATCGGTGAGCAGGTTGACGATTTGCGCCTGGATGGAGACGTCCAGCGCCGAGACCGGCTCGTCGAGAATGATCAGTTTCGGGGAGAGGGCCAGCGCCCGGGCGATGCCGATTCGTTGCCGCTGGCCGCCGGAGAACTCGTGCGGGTAGCGGCGCATCACCTCCGCCGGGAGCCCCACCTTCGCCAGCAGGGCCGCCACCAACTCGGGGCGCTCCCGTTTCGAGCCGACGCCGTGCAGGGCGAACGGTTCGGCCAGGGTCGCGCCGACGGTCATCCGGGGGTTCAGCGAGGCGTACGGATCCTGAAAGACGATCTGCATGTGCCGCCGGTAGGGGCGCATGGCCGAGGAGGTCAGCGGGGCCAGATCGGTCCCCTCGAACTTTATGGCGCCGCCGGTCGGCTCCACCAGCTTCAGGATGGCCCGGCCGGTGGTGGTCTTGCCGCACCCCGACTCCCCCACCAGTCCTAGCGCCTCGCCGGCGGCAAGGTCGAAGGAGACGCCGTCCACCGCCCGGATGGCGCCCGTCCTACGACCGAGGAATCCGCCGGTCAGGGGGAAGCTCTTTTCCAGGCGCTCGACACGGAGCAGGGGGGTCTGGTTCATGGACGACATCTTACACGCCCGCCGCCCGACTGTCAGCGTCGGCGCGGGCAAGAGTTGACCTCCTCATGGGGGGGGGATAGAATCATCTTCGATTTCCCCTACCCTTCTCTTAAGGATGCAGGCGCAATGAAACGAGTTTTTAGCGTCACCGCGGCTTCTCTTCTCCTGTTCGCCGCCGGGCCGTCGCTGGCCGCCGGTTTTAGAATCGTCGAGCAGGACAACGCCGCCCAGTCGATGGCCCACGCGGTCACCGCCGGTGTCAGCGACGCCTCGGCGGTCTATTACAACCCGGCGGCCATGACCGAGCTTGGCGCCTACGCCGCCAAGGTGGGCGTTCAGGTCATCGATCCCAAGACCGACTTCGCAGGCTCCGGCGCCAACGCGGGGTTCTCGTCCCGCTCCACCGCCAACACCAGCTACGCCGTTCCCAACCTCTACATGGTCAAGAATCTCGGCGACAGCGGCGTCGCCGTGGGACTGGGGCTCTTCTCCAACTTCGGCCTCGGCACGACCTGGTCCATCGAGGGTCCGTTCCGCTACGTCGCCACCGACTCCCAGCTTTCCACCTCCACCGTCACCGTGAACGTGGCCAAGAAGCTGGGGGATATGCTCTCGCTGGCGGTGGGGCTCGACTACCTGACCGCCCGGGGGAAACTCGATTCGATGTACCCCTTCGCTTTCTTTGAGCCGGGGGCCGCCGACGGCTACCTGAACCTGCGGGGGACCGGGTCGGGATTCGGCTTCAACGCCGCCGCGCTGCTCCGCCCCGCCGACAGCGTCCGGGTGGGGCTGGCCTACCGCTCACGGATCAAGACCACCCTCTCCGGCGATCTGGAGTTGCAAAACCTTCCGGGGACGCTGGCGCCCCTGATGGGCGCCGGGTCGGTGGCCGGGGCCGATTATAAAACGTCCTCTTCGCTCGACATCACCTTCCCCGACATCGTCACCTTCGGCGTCGCCGTCAAGGTGACCGAGGCGCTGTCGGTGGAGGGGGGAATCGACTACACTCTCTGGTCGACCTACGACAAGCAGACCGTCAAGAACGACCGGCCGCTGCTGCTCCCCAACGGCGTGGCGGTCATCCCGGCGGAGCAGACCACCCGCAAGGACTGGAAAGACACGCTGGCCGTCCGGGTGGGGGGCGCCTATGCCCTGAGCCCGGCCACCACCCTGCGGGCCGGCTACTATTTCGACCCGACCCCGGTACCCGAGGAGACCTTCGATCCCCGTATGCCCGACGCCACCCGCAACGGGCTTTGCCTCGGCGTCGGCTACAAGGCCACCGACCGGTTCTCCGTCGATTTCGCCTACGCCTACATCTGGTCCGACACCCGGACCGTCAACAACGAGGTGGGCGCCAACACCCGCTCCTCCGTCGACGGCGACTACCAGAACAAGGCCCAGGTCTACGGCCTCTCGTTCGGCTACGCCATGTAACCGGTTTTGCGTCCGCAAGAGCAGGGGGGTTCGCCCCCCTGCTCTTTTTTTTATCGTCACGGGGCAGAGGGCCGTGACGCTGCGACCTGAACGGGGCCAAGCGTCGCGTCGAGCCAGCGTCCCACACCGTTCAGATATTCCGCCCCTCCGGCCACGTAGCCGTCGTCGTGTCCTCCGCCGTCGATAAGCGTCACCTGCCGGGGAGACCGGGCATTTTCGTACAGCTCCATCGTGTGCCCCACCGGAATCACCCGGTCGTTCGTCCCGTGGATGAAGAGCTTCGGCATGGTCAAAGCCGCCACCCGCCGGTCGCTCCGGAAGGCGTCGCTGACGAACGCCGTCGGCATCCAGGGGTACAGATCCCCCCCCGCCCGCCG
>JADGCD010000138.1 GCA_015229165.1 Nitrospinota bacterium
TCCGGCGCCGGGCAGCACCTCTTCCCCGCCGGTCAGTTTCGGCAGGGTCAACACCGGCGCGGGGGGGGGTGGCCCCCTCCTCCGGGTGGGCGTGGTTGTCGATGGTGGCGCTCGCCACCAGATAGCCGAGCGCCGCAACCACGCCGATGACCGCCATCGACCGGGCGCTGAACATGGGCGAGTTGAAGAACGATTTTCTTTCCATCAGGCTATTATACCGGTATCCGTCATCCTCCCCGAGGCGCCCATGGAACCGATCTCCCCCGACCCGGCCACCTTCGCCCTGCCGAAGGGGACGGTCGCCTTCTTCCGCTCCCTTGCGGCCAACAACAACCGCGCCTGGTTCGACGAACACCGGGACGACTACCGGGCGCAGGTGGTGGCGCCCGCCATGGCGTTGACGACCCTGCTGGGAGAGGCGTTCGAAAACCGGGTCGAGAAGCTGCGCTACGAGCCACGGGTCGACGGGTCGATCTTCCGCCTGAACCGGGACGTCCGTTTCTCGAAAGAGAAAAGCCCCTACAAGACCAATCTGGGGGTCTTCGTCTGGTGCGGCGCCGGGAAAAAGATGGACTCCGCCGGGCTCTACTTCCACCTCTCCCCCGACGAGATCTTCGTCGGCTCGGGCATCTACCGCGTCCCGCCGGAGAAGCTCGACCGGTTCCGCCGGTTCGTGGACGCCAAGGGGAAGTTGCTGGCCGACGCTGTCGAGACCGCCGAGAGGCAAAAGTTTGCGCTGGAGGGGGAGACCACCGTCCGCGTTCCGAAAGGGTTCCCCGCCGACCACCCGCACGCCCGGTTTCTGCGCCACAAGGGGTTCTACTTGTCGAAATCGCTCCCGGTCTCTGCGGCCACAAAAAAGGGATTCGGCGCGAAGCTGATCCGCGAATTGGAGCCGACGGTTCCCTTCCTGAACCTGCTGGCGAAGGGGCTTGGTTAGGCCCCCCCCGACCGAGGCGGCGAAGACGCCGGACGCAACGAGGGGACCGCAGGGCCCCTCGCCCCCCCCCCCGCGGAGGGGGCTGGCCAAGGGGCTGGGTTAGCCCCCCCTGTGAAGGGGTTCAGTCCTTCGGAATCCCCTCGAAATAGACCGTTTCGTCCTGCGATTTTCGGGGAGAGGGGAACTCCTTCTCCCGCAGATCGTCGGGAAGCGTCGCCGGGTCTCCCTTGTGGCCGAGAGCGATCCCGCATATGACCGTATAGATATTCGGATCGACACCGAGTCGCCGGTGAATCCCCTCCACGTCGATCCCGGCCATGGCGTGGGTATAGAGCCCCATCTTTCGCGCCTGCAACGCCACGCTCATCCAGGCCGCCCCCGCGTCGAAGAGGGCGGTCCGGTTCTCCTTGCCATCCAGGGTAAAGGCCCGTTTCGCCATAAGGAACGCGAGCGCCGGAGCGCTGTCCGCCCATACCCTGTTGAAGGGGTTGAGCTGCTCCCGGAAGAGGGTCAGCAAATCTCCCCCGTCGGCCACGAGAAACCGCCACGGCTGTTCGTTGAAAGCCGACGGCGCCCACCGGGCCGCTTCGAAGATCACCCGCAGATACTCCCGGGGGATCGGTCTCGGGTCGAACGCCCGGGGGGACCACCGGTCGGGGAAGAGAGAGTCCACCGGATATTCGGGAATGCGGGGAGGCGGGGGATTTTCCATCGGCGGCTCCTGCGGCGCGGTTCGCCCGACTATGCCCACCCCCCGCCTCGCTGTCAAGTGGGTAGCGCACAATCCCGTTCCGTGTCAGCATGAGAGGGGACTGGCCTCAACGGGAGAGCGGAGCATGGACGACGGCGACGACGGCAAAAAACGGGTGCTGGCCGTGGACGACGACCCCTCCATGCGCCTGCTGATCGGCCTCTATCTGGCCAAGATGGGCTACGAAACCGTGGAGGCCGCCGACGGCGACGCGGCCCTTGCGATCCTCGAAGCCGACGACGCGCTCGACCTGGTCCTGCTCGACATGAACATGCCGGGACGCACCGGGCTGGAGACGCTGGCCGCCATCACCCATGACCGCTCCCGCCCCCATCCGCCGGTCATCGTCGTCTCCGGCGACAGCGACAAGGAGCATGTGCTGGCCGCCATCCGGCTGGGCGCCCGGGACTACGTGGTCAAACCGTTCGTTCCGGCGCCCTTCCTCCACCGGGTCTCCCGCTGGGTCAACAGCCGGACCGAACGGGAGTGGGACCGGCTCGACCCCCACGTCAGCCGGGTGCTGAAAGTCACCATGGAGGCGCTTGACACCGCCTGGCGCAACGGCGAGCAGGGGGCGCCGGTCGATTACGCCCCCTTCGCCGAGATCGGCGACACTTTGGCCGACGTCGCCTCCTCCACCGACACCGCCGCCACCCTGCTGGAGGCCATCCGCCGTCACGACGGCTACACCTTCGTCCACAGCGTCCGGACCGGAACCTATCTCGCCCTCTTCGCCCGGGCCATGGGGTTCGACCGGGCCCGGACCGCCACCGTGGCCGCCGGGGGGACACTGCACGACATCGGCAAATCCCGCACGCCGCTGGAGATTTTGAACAAACCCGGCCCCTTCGATCCGGACGAGTGGCTCGTGATGAAAGAACACGTCACCCACACCATCGACATCCTCCGCGGCTCCGCAGACATTCCCGCCGACGTGCTGGAGATCGCCTGGAGCCACCACGAGAAGCTGGACGGAACCGGCTATCCCCGGGGGTTGAAGGGGGACGAGCTCTCCCCCCTGACCCGTATGGCCTCCATCGTCGACGCCTACGTCGCCCTCACCGACCGGCGGGTCTACAAACCGGCCATGCCCCCCGAAAAGGCGCTGGCCATCCTCGCCGACGACACGAACCACTTCGACCCGGCGCTGGTGACGGTCTTCCGGGAGGGGGTCTTCCGCAAAAGAGGGGACGGGGGGTAATCCGTTCGCCCCTCACCACCGTTTTGGGGGTACCATTGAGGCAGAGGGGGACGTGGGTGGTCCCCTCGTCATTCCGGTCAGGGACATGCTCCACGAAATCATTCGGCGGTACAACGAGGCGGTCTACGACACCGACCGGCCCCGCGCCATGAAGGTGATCGACGAGGCGGTGGCGGCAGGCGTCACCCCGGAAGAGGTGGTCTTCTCCGTCGTCATTCCGGGGCTGGAGGGGATGATCGACTCCATCTCGAAAAAGTTCACCCACAACCTGGCGCAGCACTTCATGGCCGCGCAGATCGCCGCGGCGGTCACCGACGCCATGGTGGCCCGCTTCGCCGTTCCCCCCGCCTCCGAGGGGAGGGTGGTCATCGGCAACGCCCACGGCGACATCCACTCCCTCGGCAAGCGGATCGTCATCGGCTGCCTGCGCGCCCTGATGATCGACGTCGTCGATCTGGGGGTCAACGTGGCGCCGGAAGATTTCGTCGATGCGGCGGTAAAACAGGAAGCCGGGGTCATCGCCATCTCGTCGCTGATGGTCCACACCGCCCGGGGACCCAAAGGCCCCGTGGGGGTCCGGCAGCTCCTGCGCGCCATGGATTTGGAAGGGCGGATCAAAATCGTGGTGGGGGGCGCCGCCTACCGCTTCAACGAAAACCTCTACACCATCGTCGAAGCCGACGCGTGGGCCCCCGACGGCATTTCCGCCGGGCGGGTGATCCTCGACCTGCTCAGGGAGCGCAAACCATGACCACCGGAATGGAACGGCTCCTCGCCGCAGCCTCGGGCCGAACGTCGGACCGGATCCCGATCTTCGTCAACATGAGCGACCAGGGCGCCCCGACCTTGGGCCTGAGCATCGAAGAGTATTTCAGGAGCGGCGAGGCGGTGGCCGAGGCGCAACTGGCGATGCGGGAGAAGTACGATTACGACAACCTCTGGTCCCTCTTCTATGTCGGCAAGGAGGCCGAGCTTCTGGGGTGCAAGGAGATTCTCTTCTCCGAATACGGCCCCCCCAACGTGCTCGATTTCATTCTGAAGAAACCGGAGGACATCCACCGGCTGGTCATCCCCGACGACATCGGCGCCCTGCCGGAATTCGCCGAGCAGAAGAAGTGCCTCCAGATCCTGAAGCGGGAGTCGGCGGGACGGTGGCCCGTCTGCGCCTATCTGACCGCCTCCATGACCATGCCGGCGTTGCTGATGGGGATGGAGCGGTGGATGGATCTCGCCCTCAACGGCCCCTTCTCCCTGCGGGACGAGCTGCTGGGCAAGCTTTCCGACTTCTTCCGCCGACAGGTCCGGGCCATCCGGGAGGCGGGGGCCGACATCCTGATCTACGCCAACCCCTTCGGCTCCACCGACTTCGTGCCGATGAAGTTCTTCGAAGAGACCAGCGTCCCCTGGATGGAGCGGGACGTCACCGACACCGGCGTGGCCGACATGGTCTACTACTGCGGCATGGCCCGCCTCGGCGAGGCGCTGACCCCGGTCATGGAGCGGCTCAAGTTCCCCACCTACTACCTCTCGCCGCTGGACGACATCGCCGCCGGGAAAAAGGTTATCGGCGGACGGGGGCTGACCGCCGGGGTCATCAACGACATCGAACTGATCGACTGGACCCCGGAAGAGGTCCGGGCCGAGGTGAAGCGGATGCTGGCCGCCGGGATGCCGGGGGGGAAGTTCTTCTTCGGCACCGGCGTCATGCCCTTCGCCATCCCGGAGGCGAACATCCGGGCCATGGTGGAGGCGGCCAAAGAGTTCGGCGCCCAGGGGTAAGGTCATGGCAGTCCCTCCCTTCACCCTCATCGCCTGCGGCGTGCTGCAGCGGGAGATCGTCCATCTGGTCGAAAAGAACCGGTGGCCCGCCCGGATCGAGCTCCTCCCCCCGTCGCTGCACAACGACGTCGAAGAGCTGGAGCGGCGCCTCGTCGCCGCGCTGGACCGCCACGCCGGGGCGCCGATCCTCCTCTATTACGGACACTGCCACCCGCTGATGGAAGAGCTGGCCGACCGTCCCGGCGTCGTCCGGATGGACCGGGAAAATTGCGTCGCCTCCCTCCTCGGCGACGACTCCTATTTCGACGAGTTGGGCAAGGGGACCTACTTCCTCCTCGAAGAGTGGGCGAAAGGGTGGCGCGAGGCGATGGCCGAGACCTTCGGCGACCACCCGGAGGCGATCCGTGAAATCTTCACCGACGCCCACCGGCGGATGGTGGCCCTGGTCACCCCGGTCTCGGGCGACTATGCCACGGCGGCGCACGAGGCGGCCCGCCAGACGGGGCTGCCGCTGGAATGGCGGAACGTCGACCTCTCCCGGCTGGAGGAGGCGCTGGCCGGAGGGGTGGCCCGGCTGTTCCCGGAGGGACGCCCATGAGCGAAGAGCCCTCCTCCCCGGCGCCGGAGGGGCCGGAAGAGCGGCTGCGCAAGCTGGCCGCCGACAAGTCGTACCTCCAGTTGCTGATCCACATGATCAACCGGGTCAGCTCCCTGCCGGGGCTGGAGAACACCGTCCAGAACCTTCTCTCCGCCGTGGCCGACAGCATCGGCGGCACCAACGCCATCCTCTACTACCTTCGGGAGGGGGAGTGGCTCCGGGTGGCCGACCTCTACGGGCGACGGGAGGAGATCCGGGAGATCGACGACCCGCTGGTGGCCGCAGTTTTCCAAAACCGGGCGTTCGTGGAGCGGGCCGACGACTTCTCCCGGACCCTGATGGAGACCGAGGAGTTCGGGAAAGCCTACACGTGGGCCTTTCCCCTGACGGTGGGGGAAGATTTGGTGGGGGTCTTCAAGCTGGAGAACCTGCACATCGGCTCGGCCCCGTGGCTGGAGCATCTGACCACCTTTTTCCACTTCGCCGCGCTGGCGCTCAACAA
>JADGCD010000139.1 GCA_015229165.1 Nitrospinota bacterium
CGCAGGTGAACTCGTCCACCCGGATCACCTTCATCGGCACGGCCACGCACATGTTTGTTCGCCTCGCGTTGTCGCTTCGAGCCCGCCCTTCGGCGGGCGATCCTCGACAGGTTTTGTTCGCCCCACGTTGTCGCTTCGCGCGCTCTCTTCGGAGCGCAGTCCTCGCCAGGTTAAGGGGTCACACTCCCCTTATGCCCCGACACCCGACAAGTGAAGGCGGGCGGCTACGAGCGCCTGCCCCAAGGCGATCCCCCCGTCGTTGGGGGGAACCCGCGAATGCCGACAGATTGATGGTATCCCATCGGCGGCCAGACGGGAAGCGAGCGCATCGGAGAGCCGCCGGTTCTGGAAGACCCCGCCGGTCAGGCCGACCGCTTCGTCGACGCGAAGCCGCGCAACCATTCGGGCCGCCCCGTCGATGAGGGTGGCGTGGAACCGGGCCGCCACCGTCGCCGGGGAGGCGCCGTCCAACAGGTCGGCCACCAGCGCCCGGTAGGCGTCGTCGAGCGAAAGGGTGGCGACCGCTCCGTCGTCGATGCGAACCGGGTAGGGGGGGGAGTCCCCCTCGGCGCAGGCCATCTCCAGCGTCAGGGCCGCATGCCCCTCGTACCCCGCCACCGGGCAGAGCCCCGTCAGGGCGGCCACCGCGTCGAAGTGGCGACCCGCGCCGGAGGAGCGGGGGGTGTTGATCCGGGCGCGGCTCATCTGGAGGACCATGCGCTTCCGGTCGGCGTCGAGGCCGTTCAGGAACGGCAACGGAGGAAGAGCGTCGCCGAACAGCTCGTCCAGCAGGGCCAGGGCGATTCGCCACGGCTCCCGGATGGCCGCCTCGCCGCCGGGGAGGGGTAGCGACGTCGTCGTCCCCACCCGTCGCCACGTCGCCCCTGCGATCCGCAAGAATTCCCCCCCCCAGACGGCGCCGTCGTCGCCGTAGCCGGTGCCGTCGAACGCCACCGCCAGTAGCGGCCCGTTGATCCCCCGCTCGGCGATCAGAGAAAAGGCGTGCGCGGCGTGATGCTGGACGCCGTAGACCGAAACCCCCTGCTGTCGCCACAGGTCGGCGTAACGGGTGGAGAGGTAGGCCGGATGGAGATCGCAGCCGACGGCGTCGACCCGGTCGATGTCGAGAAAGCGCATCAGCCGCTCGATTCCGGCCACATAGGCGTCGTAGACCGGGGCGTATTTCAGGTCGCCGCCGTGCGGGCCGAGGTAGGCGAACCGCCCCTTGATGAGGCAGAAGGTGTTCTTCATCTCGCCGCCGACTCCCAGCGTCGTCGGGTAGTCCCGGTCGAGCAGGATCGGGGTGGGGGCGTACCCCCGCGACCGGCGCAGAACCACCGGCCCGTGGGCCATGATCCGCTCGATGGAGTCGTCGGCCCGGGTCTCGATGGGGCGGTCGTGGGTCAGATAGGCGTCGGCGATCCCCCGCAGGCTTTCGCGGGCGTCCTCCTCCTCGTAGACGATCGGCTCGTCGGCCCGGTTGCCGCTGGTCATCACCAGCGCGTCGAACCCCCCGTCGGCGAAGAGGAGGTGGTGCAACGGTGTGTAGGGGAGCATGACCCCCAACAGCCGGTTCCCCGGCGCAACAGAGGGCCAGAGGGTTTCGTCCCGTTTCGGCAGCAGAACGATGGGGCGGGCGACCGAGCCGAGGAGCGCAAGGGAGGGCTGGTCGGTCGTGACCAGCCGGTTAAGGGTCGCCTGATCGCGGAGCATCAGGGCGAACGGTTTCCCCCCCCGTTCCTTCAACTGGCGCAGCCGCTCCACCGCGCCGGGCGCCGCCGGGTCGCAGGCCAGATGGTAGCCGCCGATCCCCTTGATCGCCACGATCTCCCCCGCCTTGAGCCGGGTCACCGTCTCGGCCAATGGATCGGCGGCGAGCGGGGTGAAGGCCGCGTCCCGAAAGGTCAGCGTCGGGCCGCAGGCGGCGCACGCCACCGGTTCGGCGTGAAAGCGCCGGTTCGTCGGATCGGTATATTCGGCGAGGCACCTTTCGCAGAGCGGGAAGCGCCGCATCGTGGTGTTGGGGCGGTCGTAGGGGAGCGCGGTGATGAGGGTGTAGCGGGGGCCGCAGTTGACGCAGGTGATGAAGGGATACCGGTAGCGCCGGTCGGCCGGGTCGAACAGCTCCCGCAGGCAGTCGGGGCAGACGTCGGCGTCAGGCGGGATCAGCGCCGTCCGCGCCCCGTCGTGGGCCGACGGGCGGATGGCGAACCCGGCGGTCCCGAGCATGTTCAGAGGGGTCGCCGTCACCGACAGGATATGGGCCAGCGGGGGCGCAAGCTCCGTCAGGTCGCGGATGAAGGCGTCGACGGCGTCCTCCTCCCCCTCGGCCTCGATGGTGACCCCCGCCGGGTCGTTGCGGACGAAGCCGGTGAGGTCGCGGACCAAGGCGCGCCGGGCGACGAAGGGGCGAAAGCCGACCCCTTGCACGACGCCGGTGACGACGATGCGACGGCGGACCGGGGTCGGGTCGCAACAGGACATGGCCTAGCGCCGCAAGGCCGCCAGCCAGTCGTACCACTGCGCCAGCCCCTCCCCCGACTTCACCGAGAGGCGAAACGGGACCAGCGCCGGATTGACCGACCGGGCGCACGCCATGGCCGCGTCGGCGTCGAAGTCGAGGTGGGGCAGGAGGTCGGTCTTGGTCAGGACCACCGCCGACGAGACCCGGAACATCTTCGGATACTTCACCGGCTTGTCCTCCCCCTCGGTGGTCGACATGACCACCACCTTCATCGCCTCCCCCAGGTCGTACCCGGCGGGGCAGACCAGGTTGCCGACGTTTTCGATGAAGAGAAAGTCGAGCCCGTGAAGGTCGACCTCCGGCAGGGCGGTCTCCACCATCGACGCGTCAAGGTGACAAGCCGACAATGTGTTGATCTGCACCACCGGGGCGCCGGTGGCGGCGATCCGTTCGGCGTCGTTGGCGGTCCGCTGGTCCCCTTCGATCACCCCCATCCGGAAGCGTTCTTTCAGGTCGGTGAGGGTCTTCACCAGCAGCGCCGTCTTCCCCGCGCCGGGGGAGGAGACCAGATTGAGAACCGTCACCCCGGCCTTGGCGAAGGTTTGGCGCAGCCGGGCGGCGATCTCGTCGTTCTTGGCGAGGACGTTCTTCTTCACTTCAATGATCTTCGGCATCGTCCACTTCCATTTCGGTGACGGCCAGCTCCTCCCCGGCGGTAAGCTGGGTCTCCAGCGAGCCGCAGGCGGGGCAGACGAAGATATGATAGTCGGGGGCGAACGCATGGCCGCAGGCGCGGCACCGGGCCGCCGACGGGATGGCGACGAGCGTCAGTTCGCTCCCCTCGGCCAGCGAGCCTGCCGCCGCCTCGTCGTAGGCGAAGGCCAACGCCTCCGGCACGACGCCGGAAAGGGCTCCCACCTCCACCGTCACCCGGCGAACCCTTTCGGCCCCGTTGCGCCGGGCGTAGTCGGCCACGATGTCGACGACGGACAGGGCGATCGACATCTCGTGCATGGGGGAGGTTATCCCTTCACGCCGGTCCGGTCTTCGACGAAGCGCACCAGCGTCCGGACGCCGACGCCGACGCCCCCTTTGGTCAGGTAGCCCTTCACGCTGTCGGAGAAGGCGGTCCCGGCCACGTCGAGGTGGGCCCAAGTCTCCTTCCCCACGTGCTTTTTCAGGAAGGCGGCGGCGGTGATGGCGCCCCCCCAGCGAGAGCCGACGTTCTTGATGTCGGCGACGTCGGACTTGATGAACTCGTCGTACTCGGCCCACAGCGGCAGCCGCCAGAGCCGCTCGCCGGTCGCCTCGCCCGCGCCGGTCAACTGGGCGGCCAGGGTGTCGTCGTTGGCGAAGAGCCCGGAGCAAAGGTTCCCCAGCGCCACCATGCAGGCGCCGGTCAGGGTGGCGATGTCGACCACGCAGTCGGGGTGGTAGCGGGTGGCGTAGGCCAAGGCGTCGGAGAGGATCAGCCGCCCTTCGGCGTCGGTGTTGATGATCTCCATGGTGACGCCCGACAGCGACGTGGCCACGTCCCCCGGCTTGATGGCCGAGCCCCCCGGCATGTTCTCGGTGGAGGGGACCAGCGCGACGAGGTTGACCTTCAGGTTCAGGTCGGCGGCGGCCCGGATGGCGCCCATGACCCCGGCGCCCCCCGACATGTCCCCCTTCATCTCCTCCATGTTGGCGGCCGGTTTGATGGAGATGCCGCCGGTGTCAAAGGTGAGTCCCTTGCCCACCAGCACGATCGGCTTCTGCGATTTCGGGCCGTTCATCCATTCGAGGATGATGAACCGGGCGGGTTGGTGCGACCCTTGCGCCACGGCCATCAGCCCCCCCATCTTTTCTTTCTTTATCCCGTTGGGGTCGAGGACGGTGCATTTGATCTTCCGGGAACGAGCCATCTTCCGGGCCTCGTCGGCCAGGAACGAGGGGGTCGCCACGTTCCCCGGCAGGTTCACCAGATCGCGGGCCCAGCAGGCGGCTTCGGCCAGCGCGACCCCTTTCTTCACCCCGTGGCGGACCGCCGACTCGTCTCCTTCGGCCATGACCTGCGCCGTGGCGAGGCGGGGTTTCTTCGCGTCGGACTTGAACCGGTCGAAGGTGTAAGCGCCAAGGAGGATTCCCTCGACGGTTGCCTGGGCCGCTTCATCGACGCCGACCCCTTTGACTTTCAGGGTGGCGAAGTCGAGCGCCATCGACGCGGCGCCGCTCTTTTTCACCAGCCGGACGGCATTGCCTGCGGCCCGGCGGAGGGTGTCGGCGTTGGCGCCGGTCTTGGCGCCCAGACCGACGAAGTGGACGACGGCGGCCCCAAGGGCGCCCTGGGTGTGGACGGAGAGGCTCTGCCCGGCGGCGCCGGTGAAGGCTTCCGCCGACACGGCGCGGGAGAGGGCGCCTTTCAGGGTGGCGTCGAGTTTCTTGAGCGCGCCGGTGGCGGTCTCTTTGTCGAAGACTCCCAGAACGAGGGCGTCGGCCTTCACCCCGGCGGAGGGGGCGGTCGTGACGGTCACTTTCATCGAACACTCCTGAGGGTAGCGGGTATCGGCCCAGTATAGCAGGGCGTGGAAAAACTATCTGCGTTGGCGCTGCGGTGTCGAAACTGCGAAGTACCCCCGGAACTGAATCCAAATCAACTACCGGGGGCGCTCGATAACGTTTTTCCCCATCCTGCAGGCAGGGCGGGGGGGGGACTAGGCGCCCCTGTGTTACAATCCCCCTGTTTGGCCAACCGATCACGACCGGAGTCCCGATCCCATGCGTCTGCCGCTGTCGTTCGCCCTGTCGTTCGCCCTGTCGACCCTTCTCGGCTGTCTTTCCCTTCCGGCCCCGGAGCAGGGGGGGGACCGCTCCACCCGTCTCTTCGACGCCCGGACGGTGAGCTACTCTTCCCGTCCGACGCCGCTGGTGATGTCCCGTTCGTTCACGACGCGCCAGACCGTGACCCGGCGCGGCGGGGTGGAGAGCTACACGTTCGAGAACTTCTTCGGGCCGGTGGGGGATCACCCGGATACGACGGTGATCCTGGCGCTGTCGGGGAACAGCGCCGGTTTCGGGGTCTACGACGCCGCCGGTCGTCCTTTGCTGGAAATCCCCAAGGGGAGCTACGACGGCGCCAGCCTGACGTTTGTCCGTCCTCTCGACCGGGGGAAGCAGAATATCCGGTGGATTCTGGGGGAGGGGGCGTTTTCGTCGGTGGTGGAGTCGACCGACGCCCGTGGCACGGTCTTCGAATCGGAAGTCACCACCTACCTCCCTCGCT
>JADGCD010000013.1 GCA_015229165.1 Nitrospinota bacterium
CTAAGAAACTACCCCGACAGGGGCCACTGTCAGGTCAATACCGTCACTGTACACACCTTCGACAAATGCGGAAAAGCTTTTCGAACGCGTATTCGCAATATCTAGATGAGGGCCTATCAGCCGCGATCCGCTCAGCTTTTGATAGCGGTGGGTGGTAATCTCACTCAGCTTTTTTGATGGGGACGGAAGATTGTCTGGCTGACGATATGGGTTTCTCTCTTGATATCTCTTTACCAACCCTTTTATTCCCAGTCCCCGCTCCACAGCGGCCAAATCGGCAAGGTACCAGCTTTCGAGTTCGTGGCAGGCGATCCTGACGATAAAATCGCTCTTGCCCGACTTCGCGCATATATCGAGCAGTTTAGCTTTGATCTGTTTGCAGTCGCCCGCATCCTTGTCGCGCAATATTACGAATCGAGCATCAGGCTTTTGATAGCTCCGCAACTTTATAAGCAACTGTTTTTCCAGATCGCTCTTCCCCTCAAACGGAACATAACGGCAAGTGCAATCTTCAGGCATAATTTTTGGCAAAATACCTTTGAGCATTTCAACTGCCGACAGTTCCTCGAGAAAAAAGACGATTTCCCTCACTGCGGATCGGCTCCTTCGAAGAATCCCTGTTTCCACAGGTAGCCCAACTTATCACCATCATCCATATAAGCTGCGATCTGTTGATCATCTTTCGCCCGTTTGACTTCCGTATAGCCGCCTCTCTTGACAAGCCAAAATACTTCATCAAGATTAGCGGCATTCAAGAAGTCGGGGGAGTGGGTCGATATAAACGCCTGTCCGCCCCGGCGAGCGTAATCCCGGAATTCCTCAGCGAGTTCTGCCAGCAAGTTTGGATACAACTGATTCTCCGGCTCCTCGACACACAAGAGGGGATGCGGAGCCGGATCGTAAAGCAATATCAGATACGCGAACATTTTGATGGTGCCATCGGAGACGTAACGGGCAAGAAATGGATCTTCAAAAGCGCCGTCCTGGAACCGTAGCAGCACTCTTCCTTCTTCCGTCTCCTTTGAATCGACTTTACTGATACCCGGAACGCGCTTTTTCAACTGTTCGACGATTCGATCAAAAGCATCGCGGTGTCTCTTGTATAGATATTCAGTGACAAGTGCCAGGTTTTCCCCCTCGCGAGAAAGATGCTCTGCGTATCCGGCCTCCTGTTCAGGACGCGCCTTTTGAATATGAAAATCAGAAAGATGCCAGTTCGATATCAATTCACCTAAAGCCATGGCCGCCGGAAATTTCTGAAACTGCGCGAGGCCTTTCAAAGCGAGCGTGTCAGGTGATTTCAGGCTCTGGTTTTCGCGTTTCAACTCGGTTTGGTCTTCAACCTGATCCGGCTCATTAACGACAGCGACCCCACGGCCTCTTGAGAAATCGAGGAAATGCCATGGTTGTCCTTTGCTACCCCTGCGATATTTCAACAATTCCTTTTCAACTACTGGGGAGCCGTCCACCTCATCGATTGACAACTGATACGTAACACGGGGCGCCGAGGATGTTTGACGAAACTTAATCTCTATCTCGATGGGACCCTCGGCATTCCTGCTCCGTACTTCCTGAAAGCCGCGACTGCCACCCAATTTGGTCAGGGCGACGTGAACGTTATCGGTCAACGCGTCCTTCAGAAAACCGAACACGCTAAACAATGTCGATTTTCCGGTGCCGTTGGCCCCGACGAGGATGCACATCTGAGGAATATCACGCAATTCGACATCTTTGAACGCACGAAAATTCTTAAGTCGAATACTTTCGATCTGCATAACATTGCCTCCGGGGTCGCGCTAGAAGCGATGGTCTGTGAAACGTCGCTTTGAATGGGGAAATTATACCCGTTAATAGGGACGGGACAAAGAGGCGTCGTTCGGTTGCACCTTTGTCGATTAGAGACTCTTCACAATTCCCTCAACGGAATGAGGGGGCGCCCCCGTCCCTCGCGGGGTTCCCAGCCAGGGGTCTCCCTTCATCCCCCCACAATCGCGTCGGCTTCGATTTCGACGAGGAGCGCGGGGTCGATCAGTTTGCTCACCTCCACCATCGTCGTGGCGGGGCGGATGTCGCTGAAGACTTCCCCGTGGGCTTTGGCGGCGATCTCCCATTCGGCGATGTTGACGAGGTACATCCGGGTGCGGACGACGTCTTTCATCGACGCCCCCGCTTGCTTGAGCGCGGCTTCGATGGTGGCCAGGGCCCCTTTGGTCTGCTCGTACAGGTCGGCGCCGGGCGCCGTGGTGCCGGAGACGGAGATATGGTTCCCCACGACGACGGCGCGGGAATAACCGATGATCGGCTCCCACTTGGAGCCGGTGGAGATGTTCTTTCGTTCCATGCGATCCTCGCTGGTTGGAGTTGAGCCGCACAGCATACCACAGCGGTGGGACGCCCCCACCTTACTCGATGTTTATGGTCACAAGGACGGGAATATGGTGGTCCGCCGCCGGGGCGCCGTCGGCTGCCCCTTCCCATCCATCAACCCAGAATAGAAGGTCTTCCGGTCCCGGAAAGATGCCGTAGTAGGGACGGCAGTACTCCACCACCCCCTCGCGCGGCGCCTCCCCCTCCAGACCGGTCACCTGTAGCATGCAGCCACATTCCACGCATAGACGGATGCAGGTTCCTTCGCCGACAACACGCAGCCGCCCCGCTCCCCCGTTCGTGACGGCGATCCGCCCCACCTCCCGGCAGATCCCCTCGTCGGCCTTGACGCTCCCCCCCTGCATCGTCTGGGGGATGACGGAGAGGATCGGTCGGCTTCGGTCGGGCTTCGCAATCCGGACGGCGAGGGTCACCTCCAGGGGGGGAAGCTCCGTGCCCCGGTCGATCTCACCCACGACTCTGGTCTCCCCGGCCTTGAGGCCGTAGAGGAGATTACTCGCCGGGTCGGCCCGGACGAAGGCCGGGTCGAAGGTCTTCCAGACGAAGCAGTTACCGATATCGTCGGTCACATCGGTCTTGACGACCCCCCATTCGACGGAATAGGTGGTGGCGCGTATGTTCTGCGGCCAGCGTCCGGCGCCCCCCTTCACCAGTTCCAGCGGGTAGACCTCCTGCTCCAGCTCTCGAAACTCCCCGGTGTCAAACCACGGCTGCCCGGGGCAGTAGAGGCCCGAGTAATGACACTCCGGATCCTTAGAGCAGGAGTCGTCGGGGCCCATAGGACAGGCGGCGAGGAGGGGGGGGAGAAGGAGCAGGAGCGGGAGGAGGAGGCGTCGGGCCTTCATACGCATCAACCGATCCGTTGAGGGATGAACGATCCTATATCCGAACCATCCCGCCTGTCAATAAATCTATCACCCCAGCCGGGGCAGGGGGGGGGCGATCAGCCGAGCGCCTCTTCCGCCCATTTCAATGCGGCGCCAGTGGCTTTCTCGCCGGTGGCCATCCGGGCCAGCTCGGCCACGCGCCCTTTCCGGTCGAGCGCGGCGACGGTGACGGTGGTTGAATCACCGTCGCTCTCTTTTTCCACTTTCAGGTGCGTATCCGCCGAGCGGGCCACCTGCGCAAGGTGGGTGACGCAAAAGACCTGCGACTTTTTCGCCAGCTCTTTCATCTTCTCCCCCAGCCGGTCGCCGGTGACGCCGCCGACGCCGGTGTCGACCTCGTCGAAGATCATCACCGGGGCGGGCTGGCTTCCGGCCAACGCGCTCTTGACCGCCAGCATGACCCGGCTGATCTCGCCACCGGAGGCGATCTTCGCCAGCGGTCGCGGCGGCTCGCCGGGATTGGCGGTAAAGAGCATCTCCCCTGCGCCAATGCCGGTGGGGGTCAACTGCACCGGGCGCCCGTCTTTGACACAGGGGGAGTGAGGGTCGTCGTCGTAGGTGAAGGCGACGGCCAGTTCGGCTTTCCCCATGGAGAGGTCGGCAAGATCGGCCTTCACCTCTTTGACGAATTTCTTCGCCCCTTTGTTCCGCTTCTCGTCGAGACGCAGCGCCGCCTCGGCGGCGGCTTCGCCCAATGCGGCGACCTCTTTTTCCAGTTTCTCGACGGAGCCCTGATCGAACCGCAACGTCGCCAGCTCTTCGGCGGCCCGTTGTCCGAAGGCGATGACAGCATCGACGCTCTCACCATACTTTCGTTTCAGACCCCGGATCAGGTCGAGCCGGTCGTCCACGGCCAACAGCCGGTCGGGATCGGCTTCGATGCCGGAGGCGTAGGCGCGCAGGTCGTTGGCGCCCTCTTCCAGCGCGATGAGCGCCCCGGCGACGGTCTCCTTGAGCGGGGCCAACGCCGGATCGACCTCAACGATTTTCTCAATCAACAACAGCGCCCCCCCGACGTCGCCGGTGGCGGCGCCGTCGGCCTCGTCGATCCCCTCCACCGCCCCTTGCGCCCAGCCGAGGATTTTCTCCGCGTTGGCGAGGATTCCCTTCTCCCGGAGCAGTTCCTCCTCCTCGCCGGGGGTCAGCCCGGCGGCGGCGATCTCTTCCGCCTGAAAGGTGAGCATGTCCAGTTTCCGCTCGGTTTCCCCCCGGTTGGCATGGAGCCGTTCGAGCTTTCGGGCGGCGTCGCGCCATGCGTCGAACCGGGCGGCGTAGCCGTCGACGTCGCCGTCGAGCCCGAGAAACGTGTCGAGAAACGGGACGTGCCGGGCCGGATCGAACAGCGACTGGCTCTCGTGCTGTCCGTGGAGGTCGACCAACAGGTCGGCGACGTCCCGCACCTGCCCCACGGTGGCGGGCGCTCCGTTGAGGTAGGCCTTGTTGCGTCCGTTGCGGGTGACGACGCGGCGGACCAGCAGCTCGCCGTCGTCGTCGAAGTCGTTCTCCGCAAGCCATCGGCGGGCGGCCGGGGCGTGGGCGAGATCGAACCGCAGGGTGATGTCGGCCTTCTCGGCCCCGGCCCGAACGGCTTCGTCGCCGGGGCGGGCGCCCAACGCCAAGTCGATGGCGTCAACGAGGATCGATTTCCCCGCGCCGGTCTCGCCGGTCAGGGCGGTGAAACCGGCGCCGAAGGTCAGGTCGGCGGCGCGGACGATGGCGAAGTCCCGGACCGAAAGCTCGATGAGCATGTCAGTGGGGGAGCGGAGGGGAGTCGAGCTGGCCTTCGGTCTTGATGACGTTGCGCCCGCTGCTCTTGGCCAGGTAGAGGGCGTCGTCGGCCCGTTTCAGGATGTTGGCCGGCCCTCCGTCAAGGGTGATGGCGGCCACGCCGCCGGAGATGGTGATGGCCTCGACTTTCCCCCGGATGGTGAACTCGTTGGCCTCCACCGCTTTGCGGGCGCTCTCGGCCAGCTTGCGGGCGTCTTCGGCGCCCCGCCCCCGGATGAGGGCGGCGAACTCTTCGCCGCCGAAGCGGTAGAGGCGCCCCGCCCCCAGCAGGACGTGGCTGACGATGGTGGCGATGGCCACCAGCGCGTTGTCCCCCACCGGATGGCCGTAGGTGTCGTTGATCCGCTTGAACTTGTCGATGTCGAAGATCACCAGCCCCGAGACGGCGCCCTGCCGCTTGACCCACTCGATCTCTCCGGCGAAATCCTCGTTGAAGGCGCGCCGGTTGGCGATGCCGGTCAGGTCGTCGCGGCGGGCGTCGGCCATGGCCTTGTAGAGCGACTGGCGCAGGTCGTCCATGCTCTGGCGGTAGGTGGAGAGATGGTCGCCGACGGAACGGTTCTCCCGAACCGCCTCGTCGGTGGCCGCCTGCAGGGTGCGGACGATCTGGCGGACGTTCTCGGCCGAGTCGTCGTCGGAGATGGAGCGGTTCAGGTCGGAGAGTTTCTCGGCGTAGTTGCGGTTGTGGGCGGAAAGCTTGGCCAGATCTTCGGTGATGGGCGCAAGGATCCGCTGGGCGGCGTTGTTGACCTTGTCGAGCACCGCCATTTCGCCCGCCATCTTGTCGACCAGCTCCTCCTCGCCGGTCCGCTCGAAGTGGCGCCGGTAGAGGTCCAAGTGGAGGTCTTCGTCGAAGAGGGCGTTTCGGGCCTTGAGCTGGTCGATCTCCTCTTTCAGCTCGATCTTGCGCCCGTCGTAATACTCGTACCAGATGAGGTAGTTCGTGGGAGTGATGGGGATGGCCCGCTCGCTCATGAACGGGATCGCGGCCCGGGCGATCTGGGTGGAGCGGGCGAAATTCTCTTTACGCGCCGACATGACGGATGGTCTCCCCCCATTTGAGCTTGCTGCGCAGCAGATGGTAGTAGTCGTTGTCCGACGACAGGATCACCCGGGTCACCTGCCGCGAACGGCGGACCTCGATCCGGTCCCGGACGGAGAGCTGGTACCCCACCTGGCCGTCCAGCGTGGCCACCGCCTCGTTGGCCATGTTCCCGTCGGTCAGGGTGATGGCGATGGTCGACCGGTCGGCGATGACGATGGGGCGGTTGGAGAGGGTGTGGGGGCAGATGGGGCTAATGATCACCCCGGCCAGACTCGGGTGGACGATGGGCCCGCCCGCGGCCAGATTGTAGGCGGTGGAGCCGGTGGGCGTGGAGACGATGAGACCGTCGGCGGTGTAGTTGTTCAGCAACAGCCCGTCCACCTTGACCCGGACCTGGACCATGCGGGCCAGCGCCCCCCGGTTGATGACCAGGTCGTTGAGAACCGTGCAGGCGGCCACCTGGCGCCCTTCGCGGCTGATCGTGGCGTCGAGCATGATCCGGTCCTCGAACCGGTAGTCCCCGGCCAAGACCCGCGCCAGCACCGGCAGGGTCTCCTCGTAGCGGAACTCGGTCAGGAATCCGAGGCTCCCCAGGTTGATGCCGAGAATCGGGATGGTCCGTTTCTCCATCATCCGGGCGATGGAGAGGAACGTCCCGTCCCCCCCGAGAACCACCAGCAGGTCGACCTGCTCCATCAGACCGCTGCGCTCGATGTCGGAGGTGAGCCCGGCCGCCTCGGCGCTCTCCCGGTCGATGAGGCAGGCCAGCCCCCGCTCGGCGAGGAAGGCGGCGACCGCACGAATCCCTTCCGCCGCAAGGGGATGATGGGCCTTTGCGACCACGCCGACGCTGGTGATGGGTTGTTCGTGGCTCATAAGAGTATGAACCCCGATTTTATCACCCGGCGACAGGGAGGAGAAGAAAAGTCTCCCCCGCCCCGGTTTGAGGTATCCTGTTTGCCGGAAGCGACGAACGGACAGGTGGGAGATGACCATGCGACGAATGGCGGCGGCTCTTGGGGGGCTCCTCTTTTTGGCGGCCGGATGCGCCACCGATCCCCTGATCCAGCCCGACTCGGTCACAGTCAACCAGGCCAACAACTTCTACGCCCGGGAGCGCTTCTCGCAAGCCATCGAAGTCTACCGGAAGGCCATTGACGAGAATCCCGACTCTCCCTACCGGCGTCAGGCGTTGCTCGGGCTGGCCGACTCCCTCTACAAGGACGGCCAGTTCTTCGAGGCGGTGGTCTACTACGAGCGGTTCGGCGAGCTGTATCCCCTCGACCCGCTGACGCCGCGAGCCCTCTTCTATATGGGGATGTGCCACTATCAGGACGCCCTCGACCCCGACCGGGACCAGACCAACACCGACAAGGCGATCCACCACTTCAAGGTCTTCCTCGAACTCTACCCGTCCAGCAAATACTCCCCCTTCGCCAAGGGGTTCAAGGAGGAGATGGAGGCCCGCCGGATCGAGTCGCGGCTGGAAGTGGCCCAGTTCTACTTCCGGTTGGACAAGAACGTGGCGGCCATCCGCCGGATCCGCGACTTCCTGACCCTCCATCCCGGCGCCGCGCAGGAGGCGGAGGCGTTCTTCATGCTGGCGACCTGCTACTACCGGGAGGAGGCCTTCAGCAAGGCGGCCCAGGTCTATACCATCCTGCTGGAGCGGTACCCCGACAGCCCGTGGGCCAAGGAGGCGATTCCCTACGCCGAAAAGTTGAGGATCAAGAAGGGGTAAGCCTGGCGCAGGGCAGAAGGGGACAAAAAGAGGCCGGGGGAGCTTCCCCCGGCCTGTGTCGTGTCCGGCTTGGTTTTACAGGGTGTGGAAAAACGTTTTCGAGGCAGGCTCCGGTAGGAGAAAGCAGGCGAGGAACCGGAACGTATGTGGGAATACGTGAGGATTTCGAGCCTGATTTCGACACCCCGGAGCCAACGCAGATAGTTTTTCCACGGCCTGTTATACGGCGGTCGCCAACTCCCGGCGAGACCGCACCTGCCGGTAATGCCCCATGAAATCGCGCAGGGTCTCCAGGGTCAGGGTCTCGGCCTCTTCCTCCGAACCGGCGATCCGAACCGCCTCGTCGTGGATGGATTCGTAGATCTGGCGGGCCACATCGGCCATCCGGGTGATGTCTGCTTCGATCGTCATGGTGGTATCCATTGCTCGGGTTCTCCTGCCAATAACCTTTGCAACGGCGATGCCAAAATGAATCGACGCGAAGAATGGCGCACAACCACATGTTTTATTGTGCACTATTTCTCCATTAACATCGCCGATTCTTTGACGCCATCCCCTCTCTGGCGCCGCTATCGGGAAGGTTTGGCGCGCCAGAATTATGACCCCGGCAGTTTTAGCTTCCTTACGGCACTCACGAACAATCCGGCGTCTTCGCCGCCGTGGACTTGACCGGTTAACTTATGAACAGACCGCCCCCTTCATGGGCTTTGTCTGGACAGGGGATGAGGAGCCCCCTCAAGGATCGGGGGTAAATGACACCGGGAGCGGCAAGGGAAGAGAGATAGAGAACACCCGAAAGGGGCATCCTGTCGGGGAGAGAAGAGCCGCCTTGACCGGTCGTGGATGAGGCGGCGAAGTACCCCCGGAACGGAAACCAATACTCCTACCGGGGGTGCGTAGACGCCGGGAGCGGTAGGCGGAGTGAGGAAGAGAACACCCGCGGGTGTCAGGAGAAGCGGACCTGATCGCCCCCCGCCCGCTTCGCCGTATACATCGCGTTGTCGGCCCGTTCAACGAAAGTCCCGGCGCTCTCTCCCGGCTCGTAGACCGCCCCCCCGATGGAGACCGTCCGGGTGACCGCCTGCCGGACCCCCTCGACTTCCGGGGTGAAAACGGTTCGGCCAAACTCCTGCCGGATACGGTCGGCCACCCGGGCGCCCTGTTCGGCCCCCGCACCGGGCAGGAGGACGGTGAACTCTTCCCCCCCGTAGCGGAACCCGGCGTCGCCGTGGTCCCGGATCGCCCCCCGAACGATGTTCCCCAGCGCGGCCAGACAGACATCCCCTTCCACATGGCCGTAGGTGTCGTTGAAGCTCTTGAACTTGTCGATGTCGAGGAACAGCAGCGTCAGCGGGGAAGCCCCCCGCCCTCCGGTGATCTCCCGCTCCAGCCGGTCGAAGAAGTGGCGCTTGTTGTAAAGCCCCGTCAGGGTGTCGGTGATGGTCTGGAGCCTGAGCTCGTCCTCCATCTCCTTGCGGAAGGTGATGTCCTTGTAGACGCCGATGACCGACGGATACCCCTCCACGTCGGCCACATGGGTGTGGGTGGCCAGATAGTACCGCCCGTTGGCGGCGGCGATCTCCACCGACGAGACCGCCCGGCGCTCCTGCTGTCCCAGATGGCAGCCGGGGCAGGGGGATTCCCGTCCCGCCACCGCCTCGAAACAGCGCTGCCCCACCGCCTCGGCGCCGAAGGTGTTGCGCATCAGCTTGTTCATGTAGGTGACCGTCGATTCCCCTTCGACGATCATCACGGCGTCGCCCATGCCGTCCATAATGGCGTTGAGCTTGTTCCGCTCCACCCGCAGCATCTCCTCGGCCCGTTTCCGGCTGGAGATGTCGGTGGCCACGAAGACCAGCCCCATCAGGCGGTTCTCCGAATCGATGAGGGGGCCGATGTTGAGCAGGAAGTAGCGGTGGGCCTCTTTCAGGGTCAGGTCGAACTCTTCGTGGTGTTCGATGTCCCGCCCGGCCGCGCCCCCCTCCACGATCCGGCGGCAGACCGCCAGGAGCCGCGCCCGCTGCCCTTCGGGCAAGAATTCCGCCAACGGGCGTCCGATCAGCTCGTCCCGGCCGATCTCCAGCCCGTACTGCTCCTTCTGCCGCTCCCACTCCACGTTGACCGAGTCGATGACCAGGTCGGTGTCGGAGGTCAGGATGATCCGCTGGGTCGAGTCGACCACCGCCTGATAGAAGTCGCGGGTCTGGCGGACCGCCTCCACCTGCCGGGTCACCTCGCCGGTCAGCTCCACGTTCGACCGGCGCATGAAGTCGAACATCTCCTTCAGCCGCCCGCTCATGGTGTTGAAGTGGGCCGACAGCTCCCCGATCTCGTCGTTGCGGACCAGCTCGATCCGGCGGCCGAAATCGCCGTCGGCGACGGCGGCGATGGTCCGGGTCATGGCGGTCACCGGGCGGACGATGGCGCGCGAAAGGTAGACGAGCAACGCCACCATGAGGGCGACGATGAATCCCCCCGTCAGCAGCGTGTCCCCCGCCAATTCGGCGATGGCGGCCTCAACCTCGGCCTTGGAGACCTCCGTGACCACGAGCCCCAGCACATACCCGACCGGGATCTGCCCCGGGCCGTCGGGGTTGTCGTGGCACCGGACGCAGGGCGCCTCGGCATGGAGGGGGACGACCCGGACGAAGGCGGCGTCGGTCTGGTAGGCCCGAACCGTTCCGTCGGCCAGCGAGTCCACCTCCTCGGGAGTCATCGGCTGTTCGGTGGCGTCTTCCACATACTGTTCGTTGATGGCCCGGCTGTGGACCATCCGGACGAAGACCCCGGTGGAATTCTTGTTCACCCGCTCCAGCAGGTCATCGATGAGCGCTCCCCCCTCGGCGGCCCGGAAGACGAAGGTCAGGATGGAGGCCGCGATGGTGTCCGACAGGCTCTCGGCCCGCTCTACCCCCCCGTGGAGCAGCTCCTTTTTCAGGTGGGCGTAGTGGAGCGACAGGAAGAGCCCCAGCAACAGCATGAAGCTGACGCCGATGAGGGCCACTTTGCCGGTCAGTCGTCGATGCCAGCGCACGCCGGTCCTTTCGTTGGAGACGGCGGGGAAATGTTCCCGCCGCGAACCTCTCATTTTAGTACAACATCCCGAAGAGCGCATTACCGAACCGGGGTCGGCGGGATATAATGAGCCTTTTGACAGCGGTACAGAAGAAAATCATGCGAGACAGCATCGTCATCAAGGGCGCCCGGGAGCACAACCTCAAGAATATCGACCTGACCCTCCCCCGGGACCGGCTGGTGGTCATCACGGGGCTGTCCGGCTCCGGCAAGTCGAGTCTGGCCTTCGACACCCTCTACGCCGAGGGGCAGCGCCGGTACGTCGAGTCGCTCTCCGCCTACGCCCGGCAGTTCCTCGAACAGATGGAAAAGCCCGACGTCGATCATATCGAAGGGCTGTCGCCGGCCATCTCCATCGAACAGAAGACGACGAGTAAAAACCCCCGCTCCACCGTCGGCACGGTGACCGAGATATACGACTATCTCCGGCTCCTCTTCGCCCGGGCGGGAACGGTCAACTGCCACTCCTGCGGACGGCCCATCAGCTCCATGACCGTGTCGCAGATGGTCGACGCCGTCATGGCCCTGCCGGAGAAGACGAAGATACAGATCCTCTCGCCGGTGGTGCGCGACCGGAAGGGGGAGTACAAGAAAGAGCTCGACCTGTGGCGGGCCAAGGGGTTCGTCCGGGTCCGGGTCGACGGCGACATGCGCGAGCTGGCCGACGAGATCGCGCTGGACAAGAAGAAGAACCACACCATCGACCTGGTCATCGACCGCCTCGTGGTCAAGCCGGGGCTGGAGCGGCGCCTCGCCGACTCGCTGGAGGTGGCGCTGGGGATGGCGGACGGGATCGTCCTCGTCGACGTGGCGGGGGAGCGCGAGCTGCTCTACTCCGAATCGTTCGCCTGCGTCCACTGCGGCATCAGCTACCCGGAGATCACCCCCCGGATGTTCTCCTTCAACAATCCCCACGGCGCCTGCCCGGAATGCGCCGGGCTGGGGGTAAAACGGATCGTCAGCGAGGATCTGGTGGTCCCCGACCCGACCCTCTCCATCGCCGACGGCGCCGTCAAACCGTGGAGCCGGGCGACGGCGGTCTATTACAACCAGATGCTGGAGGCGGTGGCAAAGCATGTCGGTTTCTCCCTTTCCACCCCCTTCGAGAAGCTGACGAAAAAGCAGCGGCAGGTGATTTTCTACGGCTCCGGCGACGAGGAGATCCGGTTCCACTTCGTGAAGGAGAACCGGAAGCATTCCTACGTCGGCGCGTTCGAAGGGGTCATCGGCAACCTGACCCGCCGTTGGGGCGAGACCGACTCCGAGTGGGCGCGGGAGGAGATCGAAGAGTACATGCGTCTCGAGCCGTGCGCCGTCTGCGAGGGGAAACGGCTCCGCCCCGAGGCGCTGTCGGTGACGGTGGGGGGGAAGAACATCATGGAGGTGACGGGGCTCTCCATCGGCGACACCGCCCGCTACCTCGAAGGGGTGGAACTGACGCCGCAGAAGATGGTCATCGCCCGGCGCATCTTAAAAGAGATCGAGGAGCGGTTGCGCTTCCTGACCGACGTGGGGCTCGACTACCTGACGCTGGACCGCCCCGCCATGTCCCTCTCCGGCGGCGAGGGGCAACGGATACGCCTCGCCACGCAGATCGGCTCGTCGCTGGTGGGGGTTCTCTATATATTGGACGAGCCTTCCATTGGACTCCACCACCGGGACAACCGGCGGCTCATCGAGACGCTGACGCGCCTACGGGACATCGGCAACACGGTCATCGTGGTCGAACACGACCGGGACACAATCCTGGCTTCCGACTTCGTGGTTGACCTCGGCCCCGGCGCCGGGGTCCACGGGGGGGAAGTGGTCTCCGCCGGAACGCCGGAAGAGGTGATGGCCGACCCGAAATCGGTGACGGGAGACTATCTCGCCGGGCGGCGGGTCATCGCCTTGCCGGAGAAGCGGCGAATCCCGACCGACGCGGCGCTGGTCATCGAAGGCGCCACGGAGCATAACCTGAAGGACATCGACGTCCGGATTCCGCTCGGCGTCTTCACCTGCATCACCGGCGTGTCGGGGTCGGGGAAGTCGACACTAATGCTCGATATTCTCTACAAGTCGATGGCCCGCTACTTCTGGAACGCCTCCGACCGGCCCGGCGCCCATCGCCGCGTGGCGGGGCTGGAGCACATCGACAAGGTCATCGACATCGACCAGTCCCCCATCGGGCGGACACCGCGCAGCAACCCGGCCACCTATACCGGCGTCTTCAACCATATCCGCGACCTCTTCAGCCAGCTCCCGGAGGCCCGCAAACGGGGGTACAAACCGGGGCGGTTCTCCTTCAACGTCAAAGGGGGGCGGTGCGAGGCGTGCCAGGGGGACGGGGTCATCAAGATCGAGATGCACTTCCTCCCCGACGTCTACGTCCATTGTGACGTCTGCTCCGGTCGCCGGTTCAACCGGGAGACGCTGGAGGTGGAGTTGAAGGGGAAAAACATCGCCGACGTGCTGGAGATGACCGTCGAAGAGGGGCTGGAGTTTTTCCGCAACCACCCGCAGATCGAGAAGGTGTTGCAGACGCTGTTCGACGTGGGGCTGGAATACGTCCGACTGGGACAGGCGGCGACGACCCTCTCCGGCGGCGAGGCGCAACGGGTGAAGCTCTCCAAGGAACTGGCGAAACGCTCCACCGGTCGGACCGTCTATCTGCTGGACGAGCCGACCACCGGGCTGCATTTCGAGGATATCAAGAAGCTGCTGGAAGTCTTGGGGCGGCTCGTTGAGAACGGCAACTCGTTGTTGGTGATCGAACATAACGTCGACGTCATCAAGACAGCCGACTGGGTCATCGACCTCGGCCCCGAAGGGGGCGACGGCGGCGGCCAGATCGTCGCCGAAGGAACCCCCGAACAGGTGGCGAAGGTCAAAGCGTCCTATACGGGACAAGCGTTAAGAGATGAGTTCGCCTATATGAAGAAGGTGGGGAAATGAAGATATCCGTTCTTATTGATACCTCTCTCTTCCGGCTCTATGAGAGAGACCGGAATTCGCATCGTATTGACGGCGATGAACTAAATAGAGACCTTAATGCATTCAAGGAACTTCTGAGGTGCGATGCAGTCATTTGGCATTACACAGATACCATTACGTTTGAACTGGGCGATCATTTTGGGGAAACTTGGCACAATTTCATCTTAACGTTTAAATTTCAGAAAATTTCCGCTCTCCGCCTTTTAGATGGTTCGTTCAAACTGGACGGAAGTGGAAACCTCGGTGGTAACTTTGGTGGAAGCCTTAAAGAGCATATCGAACGGAAAGATTACCTGGAGGCATACGTCAAAGAGCTGGAGTCTGGGAATATGGGTGCAGCGTGGAAGGCAAGAAACCAACGCGGCGACATCGAGCTAATGGAAGCGGCTTTGGAACATGACATTCCGCATTTCCTCACCGTCGACTATCGCAGGATCGATAGCGTAGCTACTTATTCAAAAAAGAACCCGAACTGCGAAGCTACACAACGAATAAGCAAAGTCATCAAACGGCCGATACAGTTGCTCAGTGAAATACCTTCGGGATCATCCGAGTAAGTGCCAATGCCTAAACCCAAAATCCAAAGCACTCCGCAAAAATACGATCGCCACACCCAGACGCTGGAAGGGTTAGCAGATGTCGATGCGGGGCGAACGATCCCTCATCATAAGGTGGCGGCGTGGGCGGAAAGTCTCTCCCACAAAAACCCGCTCCCCTTGCCCCGCCCATGAGGTCAGCCGTGCGCCCCGTTCCCCATGCGCTCTCCGGAGGGAGACGTTCTCTTCCTTCGAACGAGACAAGAGCCAAAGAGACCTTTTTCTGCGGCGGTCGCGGTGGGGGCGTCTTCGTCCCCGCCACGACCGACGCCGCAAAGCTTTCTTTTGGTACTTTTCTTTCTCGAAAGAAAAGTACGTCTTCCTTCCCGAGGACCGCATGAGGCGGGTGCGGATTGACTTGGCGTACGACGGGGCCGCGTACGTCGGTTGGCAGATGCAGCCCAACGGGTTGTCGATACAGCAAGTCGTCGAAGAAGCCCTCGTCACGCTTTTGAAAAGCCCCGAGCGCATCGTCCTCAATTGCGCCGGGCGGACCGACGCCGGTGTCCACGCCCTTCGCCACCCCTGCGTAGCCGACATCCCCGGACGGATCGAAGACGCCGCCCTCATGCGCGGTTTGAACACCCTCCTCCCCGACGACATCGCCGTCATCGCCGTCGCCACCGTGGCCCCCGACTGGAACCCCCGGCACGACGCCACCCGGAAAAGCTACCGCTACCTCATCCACAACAGCGTCGTCCCCGACCCCTTCCTGCATAATCGCGTCTGGCGCATCCCCCACCCCCTGAACGAAGCCGCCATGCGGGAAGGAGGCGCCTTTCTGGTCGGTCAGTTCGACTTCACCTCCTTCCGGGCCGCCCGGTGCGCCACCAAAAGCTCCCAACGGCGCATCCTCCGCCTCGACGTCTGGCGGCAGGGCGAGACCGTCGTCATCGAGACCACCGGCACCGGCTACCTGAAACACATGGTCCGCAACATCGTCGGCGTCCTTGTTGAGGTCGGCCTCGGCAAACGGCCCCCCGAATGGGTCGGCCAGGTGCTGGCCGCCCGCGACCGACAACAGGCCGCCCGTTGCGCCCCCCCGCAGGGGCTTTACATGGTCGGTGTCGACTACGACGGCCCCCGATACGACGAAATGGACGACGAATAACGTTTCGTCCACCCCTTTCGCCGGAAACATGATCCCGGTCATACACCCCGCCTGATCGTTTCGCCTAGAATCCGGCTTCCTTTTGCACATTCCGTCCATTTACGTACATTCCGTTCACTTATCCGGAGGCCCGACCACATGAAAATGTTCTGCGACCAGTGCCAGGAAACCACCCGCAACGAAGCCTGCCTCTCCGTGGGCATCTGCGGCAAAGACGAAGAGGTCTCCGACCTTCAGGACCTGCTCGTCCACGTGACCAAAGGAATCGCCTACTGGGCCGACAAGGCCGGTTCCGACCCCGAGTCCGACCGGTTCATCGCCCAGGCCCTTTTCTTCACCATCACCAACGTCAACTTCGACGCCGACCGGCATGTCGAAATGATCAAGGCCGCCGTCAAGGTGCGCGACCGGCTGCGCGGCAAGGCCGGCGCCCCCGCCGGAAACCATCCCGACGCCGCCACCGTCGAAATCCCCGCCAAGTACGGCCGCATGCTGGTGCTGGCCGAGGCGGTGAGCCCGCTGACCGAAAAGAACGAGGACATCCGCTCCCTCAAGCAGCTGGTGACCTACGGCGCCAAGGGCGCCGCGGCCTACGCCGAACACGCCCTGGTTCTGGGCGCCGACGGCGGCGCCGTCATGGCCGGCATCCGGGCCGCGCTGGTGGCCACCCTCGACCCGAACGCCACCGTCGATTCCCTGCTGGGCGCCACCATGGCGCTGGGGAACACCTGCGTGGCCGCCATGGCGCTCCTCGACGGCGCCAACACCGGCCGCTACGGCAACCCGGCCATCACCACCGTCTCCACCGCCCTTAAGGGGGGACCGGCCATCGTAATGTCGGGCCACGACCTCAAAGACCTCGAAGAGCTGCTCGACCAGACCGCCGGGACCGGCGTCTCGGTCTACACCCACTCCGAGATGCTCCCGGCCCACGCCTACCCCTTCTTCAAGAAGTACTCCCACCTGGCCGGCCACTTCGGAACCGCCTGGCACGCCCAGCGGCAGGAGTTCCCGAACTTCCACGGGGTCATCATCCACAACACCAACTGCATCCAGGAGCCGACCCCGGCCTACCAGAACCGGATGTACACCACCGGTCTCGTCGGCTGGCCCGGCGTCCACCACATCGCCAACAACGCCGATGGCTCCCGCGACTTCAGCGGCGCAATCGACCACGCCAAAGCCTTGGGCGACATCGGAACCCGCACGGGGCACGACCTGACCATCGGTTTCGCCCACAACCAGGTGCTGGCGCTGGCCGACAAGGTGGTTGACGCCGTGAAAGCGGGCGCCATCAAGAAGTTCGTGGTCATGGCCGGGTGCGACGGACGCCACCCGGAGCGGAACTACTTCACCGATATGGCCAAGGCTCTCCCCAACGATGCGGTGATTCTGACCGCCGGGTGCGCCAAGTACCGCTACAACGACCTCAATCTGGGCGACATCGGCGGCATCCCCCGGGTGCTGGACGCCGGGCAGTGCAACGACTGCTACTCGCTGGCCGCCATCGCGCTGGCGCTCAAGGACGTGTTCCAGCTCTCCGACATCAACGACCTGCCGCTCGACTTCGCCATCGGCTGGTACGAGCAGAAGGCCGTCTGCGTGCTGCTGGCCCTGCTGGCGCTGGGGGTCAAGGGAGTCCGCCTCGGGCCGACGCTCCCTGCGTTCCTGTCGCCCAACGTGGTGAACGTGCTGGTGAACACCTTCGACGTGAAGGGGATCACCACCGTGGAGCAGGATCTGGAAGCGATCATGGGAACCGCCGCCACGGCGTAACCCGCTCTGCGCGAACGAACGGGGAGGCCGACCGGCCTCCCCGTTTTTTCATGCATTGAACGTTCCGTGATAGCATCGACCGTCCGGCGTGGCGCCGGTATGGGTGAATAGACGCCAACCCTCTTCTGAGGTTCCCGTGAGAAGACTACTCCTCGCTCCCTCGTTTCTGCCGCTCCTCCTTTCCCTGCTGCTCATCCCCGCCGCCGCATCGGCAAAGACGACGCTCACCGTCACCCCCCCCTACGGCCTGCTGATCGTCGAGGCGGAGAAAGACGGCGTCTGGAAAGAGGTAAAGCGACTCGGCTTTACCCACCTCTACACCGAAGAGCGGCTCGATCTGGCCGGACTGGTCGCCGACGGCAAACCGGCCCGCGTCCGGCTCGTCCGGTCGGGAGGGGGCAAACATGCCCACCTGGAGGCGATCGCTCTCGGCGGCGCCGCCCCCTCGAAGCTGTCGGAAGGGGAACGCACATTGACGCTGAAGAAGGACAACGACGTCCTCCCCCTCCCCGAGCGGATCGTCTTCGATTTCCCCGCCGACCGGAAGGGGAGCCTCCTCGAACTGACCGCCCGGGTGGAGCCGGAGAAGATCCCCACCACCCCGTTCCTCTATCCCCCCGCCAACAAGGGGGAGGATCTGACCGCCACCACCACCTTCTACGACTACACCGTCGGGTCGGTCAAAGGCGCCTTCAAGTTGGACGGCGATCCGGCCCAGGTCGATCAGGCGGCCCCCCTCTTCAACGTCCACTCGATCCCCGGCTCCGGCCATCCGGAGGCCCCCACCTTCGCGTGGGTCAAAGACGACGGCGAGAAACTGTACGTCGCCCTGGAGTTCGCCTCCGACAACACCCGGGACGGCGAAGCCGACTACGGCAAGGTCTACGCCGTCGGCCCCACGGGGAAAAAGGAATACAAAATCACCGAGGTGGACACGCGATGGGGGAACGCCGGGTTCACCGTCTCCAAGCGGGCCGCGTATCGCCACAAGTTCTATGAATTCGCCCTGCCGTTGAAAGACGTCGGCGCGAAGAAAGGCGACGGTCTGAAACTGGCCTTCGCCGCCTACGGCACCTCCTCGGTCAACTTCCCGGCGCCCGGGACTACGATCCCCTTCGGGTCGGTGAACCTTAATACCGCCACCCCCCTCACCCAGTCAATAACGCTCAGCAGCGTCGACACCTTCACCGCCTCCATCGCCACCGGCGACGCGACGCAGTGGACGGTCTCCGCCGGGACCTGCATTCTCCACAACACCACGACCCCGCAACTGTCGGTGTTCCACGCCGGCAACGGCGGAGCGCCGAACCCGTGCACCATCACCCTCACCTTCACGCCGACCACCGCCGGGGCCAAGACGAGCGTCTTGTCCCTGTCCACCACCTCGACGCCGGGGACGATACGGACCGTCACGCTCACCGGAACCGGGGTCACTCCGACCCTCAACCTGGGCATCGTCGGACGAGGGCGGGTGAAGAGCGGCGACGGGCAGGTCGACTGCACGGCCTCCTGCACGCCGACCGTCACCGGATCGGTGACGCTGACCGCCACGCCGGCCAACGACCATTTCTTCCGCCGGTGGGATGGCGCCTGTACCGGGAGCGGCCGGACCTGCGTAGCCAGCGGCGGGGATAACGTATTGGCGGTCTTCGGCAAGGTTCAGCCGACGCCGACGGCCAACACCCCCCCCGCCCCCCCCGCCGGGGCCGGTTCCGACTGGCTGGTCTCCCCCGTTGAGGGGGCGCTGGCAGAGAGCGGCGACGCCTTCGTCTGGAAAGCGCTGACCGACCCCGAAGGGGCGGACGTGACCTACCAGCTCTGGGTCTGCAAGAACGGCGACTTCGATAACTGCACGCCGACCACCGTCACCGTCAACGTGGCGCAGCGGGTGGCGGCGGCTCTGGGAGGGGCGGGGCTGCTGCTGCTCGGTTTCGGCTTCACCCGCCCCGGACGCCGCGCCCTGATGATCGGGCTGGCGGTTCTGCTGCTGGGAGGCTCCGGCGCGCTGGTGGCCTGCGGCGCCTCGTCGTCCGGCTCTTCCTCCGGTTCCACCGGGGGCGGGACGACCGGCGGCGAAACCCGGACCGACTGCGCGACGGCCGACGACGACGAAGTCTGTTACGACGGGCTGAATCTGGCGCCGGGAAGCTATGGCTGGAAGGTCATCGGCGAAGACGACGCCGGACTGACCA
>JADGCD010000140.1 GCA_015229165.1 Nitrospinota bacterium
CCCACCGGCTGATGTTCTTCGAGGGCCCCGCCGACGTGCGGGACACCGGCTTTCTGACCTACGACTACGACGACTCCTCCCGCGACGACGACCAGTGGCTCTATCTGCCCGCCCTGAAGAAGACGAAGCGGATCGCCACCGCCGACAAGTCGGGCAGCTTCATGGGCTCCGACTTCTCCTACGCCGACCAGACCAAGCCGGACCTGACCGACTACGACTACGAACTGGTGAAGGAGGACGAGGTTCGGGGCGCCAAGGTCTGGATCGTCATGGCCACCCCCCGGACGCAGGCGATTATCGACGAGTACGGCTATACGAAGTCGGCCCTCTTCGTCCGGCAGGACAACCATGTCGTCGTCCGGGCCAAACGGTGGCTGGTCGACGGGGGGCGGGAGAAGTACATGGACGTGGTCGACCTTCGGCAGATCGACGGGATCTGGACCAACCTCGAAATCACCATGACCACCAAACGGGGGAAAGAGACCGAATCGAAGACGATCCTGAAGCAGTCGGAGGTCTCTTACGGTAACGCCCTCGACCCCGACCTCTTCACCATCCGCCGTCTCGAAAAGGGGCTCTGATGCGGCGCGCCCTGACGCTTGCGCTGTTGCTGCTCGCCTCCCCCGCCTTCGCCGACGACCTCGCCGGGTTCGACGAACCGGCGCGTCGCGCCGACGTGCGGACCGCTGCGGGGGACGATCTGGAGGGCTTCGAGAGCGGCGCCCCGGAGGGGGACTACGGGTGGCTGGCGGCGCCGGGCAAACAGGTCTCTCCCGGCTCCGACCCTGCGGCCGGAAGCTTCGACGTGAACGGGTCGCTGACTCTCGCCCACTGGTACGCCCCCTCCCGGAACGAGCCACGGCCCGGCGAGCCCGACTGGCGGGGGACCGAGCGGCTCCGGGCGTCGCTGCGTCTCGACGCCAAAATGGAGCTGGCCGCCCGGTGGGAGGCCATCGTCGGCGCCGCAGGGTATATTGACGAGGTTTACCAGCTTCGGGGCGCCGCCGACTATCCGGCCTCCACCCGCCAGACCGAGGAGAGCGAACTGGAGCTGCGGGAGGGATACCTGCGGGGGCCGCTGGTCGAGGGGGTCGATCTGGCCGTGGGGCGCCAGATCGTGGTCTGGGGAACGTCGGACACCCTCCGGGTGGTCGATGTGGTCAACCCGCTCGACAACCGGGCGCCCGGCATGACCGACATCGAAGACCTCCGCCTGCCAGTCGGCATGGCCCGGCTCGACGGCTATAGCGGCGACTGGCGCCTGACCGCCCTTTACATCCCCGAAGTCCGCATCGACAAAAGCCCCGCCGACGGCGCCCCCTTCGATCCGTTCCCCTCGGTCCCCGCTCCCGCCGAACAGCGCCCCGATTCGGGCGAAGACAACGCCGCTTACGCCGTGGCGGCCAAAGGGGTCTTCACCGGGTGGGACCTGTCTTTCCACGCCGCCTCCTACACCGACCGGAGCGGGCGGATCGACCTGATCCGGGGGCCTGTCGGGCCGACGCCGGTGCGGGTCTACGACCGGCTGACGATGGTCGGGATGGCGGGGGACATGGCCGCAGGGCCGTGGCTGGTGAAGGGGGAGCTGGCCCGGATCGGGGGGGTGCGGTTCGCCTCCCTGCCGGAACGGGAGTTTGCACGGCTCGATGTCATGGTGGGGGTCGAATATTACGGCATCGCCCAGACGTCGGTGGCGGTGGAGATCGCCGACCGGCGCATGCTCGGCTACGAAGGGGTCATGGGGGAGGGGAGCATGGGGATTGACGAAGACGAATGGGTGACGGCGTTGCGCCTCTCCGCCGACCGGTTGCGGGACCGGCTCCATCTGAAAGGGGTGGGGCTCCTCTTCGGGCTCGACGGGGCCAAGGGGTCGATGGCGCGCCTCTCGATCGGTTACGACGTCATGACCGCCACCACCGTCACCCTCGGCTACGCCGCCTATCAGGGGGGAACCTCCCCCCTTTGGAGCGCCTACGACGACCGGGACACGCTGTTCGCCGAGATCAAACGGTCGTTCTGATCCAGGCCGTGGAAAAACTATCTGCGTTGGCTCCGGGGTGTCGATAGCAGCCTCGAAATCCTCACGTATACCTGCATAAGTTCCGGTTCCTCGCCTGCTCTCTCCTACCGGAGCCTGTCTCGATAACGTTTTTCCACACCCTGGATTCCCTTACCCGCCGTTGCGGGCCTTCACGATCCGCATGATGGTGGGGGCGATATGCTCCAGCGGAACCACCATGTCGGCCAGATGGAGATCGACCACCACCTTGGGCATGCCGTATACCTGACTGGTGGCTTCGTCCTGCGCCAGCAGAACCCCCCCTGCCTTCTTGACCCGCATTCCCCCCCGGGAGCCGTCGGCCCCCATGCCGGTCATGACGACCCCCAGCGTTCCGGCGCCGTAGTTCTCCGCCGCGCTGGCGAAGAGGACGTCGACGGCGGGACAGTGGAGATGGTCCGTCGGCCGGTCGGTGAGCCACGCCTTGCCGTTGCGGAAGCGCAGATGGGAGCCGTCGGGACCGAAATAGACCTTCCCCGGCAGCAGCCCCCCCCGGTTCTGCGCCAGCTCCACCGACGAGGCGGCGGTCGGCCCCCACACCTTCACCCGCTCCAGCGAGAGCCGGTTGCAGAGCATGTGGAGGTAACCGGGGATGATGTGTTGCACCACCGCCACCGGAACCGGCAGGGTGGGGGGAATCTGGGGGATGACATGCATCAGGGCGTCGGGTCCGCCGGTGGAGACGCCGATGACCACAAGCCGTATCGGAGTGTTACGTGCGTGTGGACGGGGAAGGGGACACATGGGAGGATGGTAAACCCCTCCCGATGCGGTGTCGAGCCGAATCGGGTTCGCTTATGTGAGTAAAATGTAGGTAGCCGCTTCGACGAAACATCCCCCCCACGTCACGTCACGGGGGCGATGACCGGACGGACGTCGGTTGGCGCGTCGAATCGTTGACCACGGGGAGGCATCCACAGGAGATGAACGATTACCTGTTGGCGAACGAACCGGCGATCCGGTTGGTCGCCTTTTTCGGGGTCTTCGCCCTGATGGCCCTCGGGGAGTTGCGCCTTCCCCGCCGCCCCCTGACGCAGCCCAAAGCGCGCCGATGGGCCGCCAACCTTGGCATCGTGGCCCTCAACACCGTGGCGGTCCGGCTCCTCTTTCCGGCCGCCGCAATCGGTGTGGCCCTGATGGGGGAGCGGGAGGGGTGGGGGCTCTTAAACCGGGTCGACCTTCCCGGCTGGCTGGAAATGGCGCTGGCGGTGATTCTGCTCGACATGGCCATCTACCTGCAACATGTCCTTTTCCATGCGGCGCCCAGTCTCTGGCGGCTCCACCGGGTCCACCATGTGGATCTCGACTACGACGTCACCACCGGCGCCCGGTTCCACCCGGTGGAGATTGTTCTGTCGATGCTCATCAAGATGGGGGTGGTCGCGGCCATCGGCGCCGGCGCGGCGGCGGTCCTGCTGTTCGAGGTCCTGCTCAACGCCACCGCGATGTTCAACCACGCCAACGTCCGCCTGCCCCTTTCGCTCGACGCCCTGTTGCGCCGGTTCGTCGTCACTCCCGACTTCCACCGGGTCCACCACTCCGTCGTCGAGAGCGAGGCCAACAGCAACTTCGGCTTCAACCTGCCGTGGTGGGATTACCTGTTCGGCACCTATCAGGCGCAACCCGCCGCCGGACACGAGGGGATGGAGATCGGCATCCACGATTGGCGCGACGGGGCGCGGCAGGGGTTTTGGTTCATGCTCCGGTTTCCGTTTGTTGGTAGCATAAGGGAGTACGCGATCAACCGACGCGGGGATTAACGCCGACGACGGAAGGAGAGACGATGAACGAACCCGTTACTCCTGAATGGCTCTATCTCTCCCGGCGACGGTTCATCAAGGGGCTGGCCGCCCTTGGCGTCGTGGCCGGGTCGACCCCGTTGGCGTACGCCGCCGACAACCTCTCCGACGAGATCACCCCCTTCGAGAAGGCGTCGGCCTACAACAACTTCTACGAATTCTCGCTCGGCAAAACCGAACCTGCCGACCTTGCCAAAGGATTCGTCACCTCCCCGTGGCGCGTCGCCGTCGGCGGGCTGGTGGCCAAACCGGCCACCTTCGACATGAAGGAGATCCTCGCCCGTTTCCCGCAACGGGACCGCGTCTACCGGCTCCGCTGTGTGGAGGCTTGGTCGATGGTGATCCCGTGGCGCGGTTTTCCGCTGGCGGCGCTTCTCGACGAGGTGAAACCGGCGCCCGAGGCGAAGTTCGTCCGGTTCGAGACGGCGGTGGTCCCGAAACAGATGCCCGGCGTCCGGGCCGGGAACCTGCCGTTTCCCTATGTCGAAGGATTGCGGATCGACGAGGCCCGACATCCGCTGGCGATCCTCGCCACCGGCATGTACGGCAAGCCGCTGCCGCCGCAGAACGGCGCCCCGATCCGGCTGGTGGTTCCGTGGAAATACGGCTTCAAGTCGATCAAGTCGGTGGTGAAGATCGACCTCGTGGCCGAACAGCCCCGCACCACCTGGCAGGCGCAGAACCCGGCGGAATACGGCTTCTATGCCAACGTCAACCCGACGGTCGACCATCCCCGCTGGTCGCAGGCCTCCGAACGGCGGATCGGCGAGTGGTTGCGAAGGAAGACGTTGCCGTTCAACGGCTATATGGAAGTCGCCTCCCTCTACAAGGGGATGGACCTGACGAAGAACTTCTGATGCGTCGTCTTCTTGTCCATCTCGCCTGCGCCGTTCCCCTTGCGCTTGCCCTCTGGGCCGCCGCCATGGGGGGGCTCTCCGCCAACCCGATCGAAGACATCACCCACCGGGCGGGCGCCGCCACCCTGACGCTGTTGCTCGTGACCCTCGCCTTTCGCCCGGTAGAGATCGTCACCGGCAGGCGGGGGCATATGCGGTATCGTCGCGCCGTGGGGATGTGGAGCTTCGCCTACGCCACCATCCATCTGCTGATCTTCGTGGGGCTCGACTACGGGTTCGACCCGACATTTCTGAAAGAGGGGGTGGCGAAGAAACCGTACGCCTGGCTCGGCTTCACCGGGTGGCTGTTGATGGCGCCCCGCGCCGCGACCAGCATGGGGCCGTGGAAGCGGTGGTACGGGCGGTATCAGCAGGCGTTCGATTACTCGGTCTACGCCTGCGCTGTCGTCGGCGTGGCCCATTTCTGGTGGCTGGTGAAGACCGACCACACCAAACCGGCGGTTTACGGAGCGATTCTGCTTCTTCTGCTGGCGATGCGCACGCCACCGGTCACGGGATGGTTCACCACGAATCGCCCCGCCCGCTCCTGAGCCATATCCAGAAGGCGCCGAGGACGAGCAGGACGACACCGGCCACAGTGATCCCGAGGCGTAACGCCATGAAAAGCGCCCACGCCAACACCAGACCGAGGACGATCCGGCTGAACGGGTGCAACGGGGTAAACCTGCCCATGCCCCATCCTCCCCCTTTGGCCTCGTATTCGTCAACCCCGTGGAAGGGGGGGAGGAACCGGCGGACGAAGTGGACATGTGGCGCACTACCTAATAAATACCCTTTGGGATATCTTCACACTGCTAGGTGCGTGTGCTACAGTTCGTGCCAATTTATCGCTTTCTTCGCATGGGTAAGAGCGGAGAAAACGACCTTCGGCACTACCCTTTCGGAGTAATTCATGTCACTGATGTTGCGCGGCTACGATTGCAAATCCT
>JADGCD010000141.1 GCA_015229165.1 Nitrospinota bacterium
ATCGACGTGATCTCGTTCGACGAGATGCTGGAGATGGCCAGCCTCGGCGCGAAGGTGCTGCAGACCCGCTCGGTGGAGTTCGGCAAGAAATACGACATGCCCATCTGGGTCAAATCGACCTTTATCGAAGGAAAGGGAACGCTGGTGACGCACGAGATCCGGGAGATGGAAGACGTGGTGGTGTCGGCGGTGGCCTACGACCGCAACCAGGCCAAGATCACCGTCCGGGGAGTGCCGGACACCCCCGGCATCGCGGCGAAAATCTTCCCCGCCGTGGCGGCCCACGAGATCAACGTGGATATGATCATCCAGAACGTGTCGGTCCAGTCGGCCACCGACCTGTCGTTCACCGTGCCGAAAAACGAGGTAAAGAAAACCGTCCGGGCCATCGAGGCGATCGTGAACGACCTGGGCGCCGACGGGGTGACCGCCGACGAGGGAATCGGCAAGGTCTCCATCATCGGCGTCGGCATGAGAAGCCACACCGGCGTGGCCGCCCGCGCCTTCTCGGCGCTGGCCGATGGGGGGATCAATATCATCATGATCTCGACCTCGGAGATAAAGGTCTCCTGCGTGGTGGCCGCCGACGAGATCGACCGGGCGGTCCGCATCCTCCACGATACTTTCCACCTGGCACTGCCCCCCAAGGAACGTGGAGAGTAGAGGACCGACCGTGAGACAGAAACCCGCTTTTTGAAAAAAGCGGGACCAAAAACTTACTGACGCCTCTCCCCCGGGGGACGCAAGAATCCCCCGGGGGAGAGGCGTGAGGAAAGCCCTCGGACCGCTTTCCCAAAAGGTGGAAATCCTCCCGTCTCTCACCCCACGCCCCCGGCGGTGACGGGAGGGGAGGGGGACGGGCAGGCTGAAGGATTGATGACGAACGGCGTCGCGGAAGCGGCGGGGAAACAGGCCATGTCAAAAAAAGTATTCTTGTACGACACCACGCTGCGCGACGGCGCGCAGGCGGAGGAGGTCGCCTTTTCGCTGGACGACAAGCTGCGCATCGCCGAAGCGCTGGACAGTTTCGGAATCGACTACATCGAAGGGGGATGGCCCGGATCGAACCCCCGGGACGCGGCCTTCTTCGACGAGGTGCGCAAGCTCTCCCTCCGCCATGCGAAGGTGGCCGCTTTCGGCGCCACCCACCATCCGAAAAACGCCCCCGCCGACGATCACAACGTGAAACTTCTGCTGGCGGCGAAGACGCCGGTGGTCACCGTGGTCGGCAAGAGCTGGGACATGCAGGCCACCCAGGTGCTGGGGGTGTCGCAGAAACGCAACCTCGAACTGATCCACGACACCATCGCCTACCTCGCCACCCGGACGGACGAGGTGATCTTCGACGCCGAGCATTTCTTCGACGGCTACAAGGCCAATCCGGCCTACGCGCTGGAGTCGCTCGCCGCCGCCGTCGACGGGGGCGCCCATACCCTCTGCCTCTGCGAGACCAACGGCGGCGCCCTCCCCTTCGAGGTCGAGGAGATCGTCGTCGCCGTGAGGAAAGCCTTGCCCGCCGCCCGGCTCGGCATCCACTGCCACAACGACGCAGACACCGCCGTGGCCAACACGCTGGCCGCCGTCCGGGCGGGCGCCCGTCAGGCGCAGGGTACCATCAACGGCATCGGCGAACGGTGCGGCAACGCGAACCTTTGCTCCATCATCCCCAACCTGTCGCTCAAGATGGGGTACACGACCGTCCCCGCCAGCCACATGAAGGGGCTGCGCGACCTGTCGGTGCTGGTCTACGAGCTGGCCAACCTGTCGCGGCGCCCCCACCAGCCCTATGTGGGGCGCTCCGCCTTCGCGCACAAGGGGGGGATCCACGTCGCCGCCGTGCGAAAGGTCTCCGCCGCCTACGAGCATGTGAAACCGGAAAGCGTCGGCGCCCGGCGCCGGGTGCTGATCTCCGACCTGTCGGGAAAGGGAAACGTCCTGGCCAAGGCGGAGGAGTTCGGCGTCGACCTCGACGGCAAGGACGAGCAGACGAAAGAGATCCTCGCCCGGCTGAAGGAGCTGGAGGCCAAAGGCTTCCAGTTCGAAGGCGCCGAAGCCAGCTTCGAGCTGCTGATGCGCAAGGCGCTGGGGGAGTGGAAAGAGAAGTTCGTCATCGAACGGGCCCGGGTGGTCAGCAACTTCGCCGACCTGCGCGGCTCCAACTGGGCCGAGGCGGTCATCAAGGTCCGCCTCCCCGACGGGTCGTCGGCGCACGCCGTGGCCGAGGGGAACGGCCCGGTCAACGCGCTGGACCGCGCCATCCGGCAGGCGCTGTCGGGCTACTATCCGCAGATCGCCTCCGTGGAGCTGCACGACTTCAAGGTCCGCCTGCTGGACGAGCGGACCAAGACCGCCGCCGTCACCCGGGTTCTCATCGAGTCGGGGGACGGGACCAGCCGCTGGGGGACCGTGGGGGTCTCGGCCAACGTCATCGAGGCCGCCTGGTCGGCGCTGGTGGACAGTCTTGAATACGCGCTCCAGAAGCGGGGGAAGAAAAAGCCCGCCGGGAAGAAGGCGCCGAAACGATGAGCGGGCCCACCGAATCGTCGGACACCCCCACAGCGGCGCCGGAAGCGAAAGCGGCGGCGGTCAACACCATGTTCACCGCCATCGCCCCCCGCTACGACCTGCTCAACCACCTTCTCTCTTTCGGCGTCGACCTTTGGTGGCGCAAGGTGGGAACCGAAGCGCTCGGCCCCCTCGGTCCCGGCCAGACGGCGCTCGACCTCGCCTGCGGCACGGGCGACTTCGCGCTCCAGATCGCACGGGTCAACCGCGAGGCGAACGTGGTCGGCGCCGACTTCGTCGAGCCGATGGTGGAGATCGCCCGCCACAAGGGGGCGGCCGCCGGGCTCGCCCACCGGGTCCGGTTCGAACAGGGGGACGCCATGGGACTGCGCTACGCCGACGCCTCCTTTGACGGGATCACCTGCGCCTTCGGGGTGCGCAACTTCGGCGACCTGCAAAAGGGGCTCGCGGAAATGGCCCGTGTCATCACCCCCGGGTCGCGGATGGTGATTCTGGAGTTCACGACCCCCACCAACCGGCTCTTCGGCGCCTTGTACCGTTTCTATTTCACGAAAGTCCTGCCGTTCCTCGGCGGGCTCCTGTCGGGGCGAAGGTCGGCCTACGAGTATCTCCCCGACTCGGTCTACAAATTCCCCGACCCTCCCGCCTTCATTCGTATGCTCGAAGAGGCGGGGCTGACCGAGGTCACCTTCCGCCCCCTGACGTTCGGAATCTGCGGACTCTACGCCGGAACCCGCGCCTGACCTCCCCCGAGCGGTGAATAAAGAATCCCCATGCCACACAAGACTTCGGGCCTGAAAGAACGGCTCGCCAACACCTGGGCCAAAGCCCGGGCCGCCCACGACGCCGGAGGTACCGGGTGCGACGTCTGCGCCCTGCTCTGCGCCGGGGTCGACGCGACCCTGATCGACCTTTTCCACGCCGACGGCGACCCGCAGGGGGCGCTGGTCGCCATGGGGGGCTACGGGCGCGGCCTCCTCAACCCGTCGTCGGACGTCGACATCCTCTTCCTGCTCAAGGAGGGGCAGAGCCCCCCCCACCGGCTGCTGGCCCATCTGTGGGACCTTGGGATGAAGGTGGGGCATTCGGCCCGGACCGTGGCCGACACGCTGGTCATGGGGCTCTCCGACCTGACCGCCCGGACCGCCATGATCGAGTCGCGGTTCCTTGCAGGGGACCGCGACCTGTTCGAAGAGTTCCGCCGCAAATACGCCAAGAAGGTCATCGGCTACCGCCCCGACCAGTTCCTCGAAGCCAAGGTGGCGGAGATGCATCGCCGCCACGAGCAGTACGGACGCTACGTCAAGCTGACCGAGCCGAACATCAAGGAAAGCCCCGGCGGCCTGCGGGACTACCACACGGCGCTGTGGGTCATGGCGGCCAAGACCGGCGCCCGGACGCTGGAGGAAGTGACCGCCAACGGCTTCCTGCTCCCCGAAGAGGCGGCCCCGGTGGCGGCGGCCCACTGCCGCCTCATGCGGTTGCGCAACGCCCTGCACTTCCGGATGACCAAGGCCAACGACGTCCTCTCCCACGCCTTCCAGGCCGACCTGGCCCGTGCCGAAGGGTACGCGGCGGCCAGCGACAACGAAGCCTCCGCCGCCATGATGGCCGACTACTACGAGGCGGCCGAGGCGGTGGAGCGCTTCACCCAGCAGATGATAGACTTCGCCCACCAATACAAGCGGCGCCGCTGGTTCCGCCCGGTCCACATCGACAACGACGGCCTGATGAGCGACGGGCGCAAGCTCTACGCCCACGCCTTCCCGCCGCAGACGTACGATTCCCGCCCCACGCTCCTGTTCCGCATCGCCCGGCGTCTCTGCGAAGAGGGGCTCGACGGGGCGCCCAACCTCTTCCGGGGGCTGGGCCGCGTCTCGCGGGAGGCGCCCGACGGCTGGTTCACCGGCCCCGAGGGGGGGCGGCTTTTGATGGCGGTCCTTCGGCTCCGGCACGCCAGCCGGGCGTTGCGGCTTTTCCACGCCACCGGCATCCTGACCCGGCTGATCCCCGAGTTCGCGCCGATCACCCGGCTCTCCCAGTTCGACATGTTCCACCGCTACACCGTGGACGAGCATATCCTCCACACCATCCGCAAGCTGGAGGACATCCCCGAAGGCGCCAGCGTGGACGACCGGATGCGCCGCCTCTACCGGGCCACCCCCGACGTGGCGGTCATCAAGCTGGCGCTGCTGCTGCACGACCTCGGCAAGCGGGCGCTGGACCACCACGCCACCGAGGGGGACGTCCATTCCCGCACGATTCTGGAGCGGCTGGCCCTGACGGAGTTCTACGACCCGGTCCACTTTCTGGTGGAGCGGCACCTCCTGATGAGCAACACCGCCCAACGGCTCGACTTCACCGAACCGGCGACGCTGATCAACTTCTGCAAACAGGTGGGGAGCGTCTCCAACCTGCGCCGCCTCTACCTGCTGACCTACGCCGACATCGCCGGCGTCGGGCCGGGCATCTGGAACCAGTGGAAGAACAAGCTCCTGCTCGACCTCTACGAGCGGAGCGAACGCTACTCCCACGAGGGGGAGGCGATCTTCGCCGGGGGCGAGGCCGAACGGCATGCGCTGGCCAAGGCCACCGTGGCGGCCGACCGGTCGCTGAAGGAGGAAGAGGTGGTCCGGTTCCTGGCCGACGGGCCGGCCCGCTACGCCTACAACGCCGAACCGGCGACGGTAGCCGCGGACATGGCGCTGGTGGCCCGCCTCTCGCCCGCCGTCCCTGCGGCGCTGCGCTACCGGGCCAACCCCGACGGAGAGTCGGGGGAGCTGACCCTGTCGGCCCACGGGCGGATCGGCTTCTTCGCCACGGTGGCCGGGGCGCTGGTGGCCAAGAACGTCAACGTGGTCCAGGCGCAGATTCACACCTTCGCGGGAGATCTGGCGGTCGATACCTTTACCGTCACCGGGGCGAGCCTGTCGCTCTTCTCCGACCCGCCGTCGCTGGCCCGGTTCGAGGGAGAGCTGGGGGAGCTTCTGACCGGCAAGAAGAAGGTGGAGGATCTGGTGGCGCGGCGCACCCGCTACCTGCCGCCGCCGGTGGCGGGGGAGGAAGGGCCGCTGGAGCAGACCGCCATGATGGTCA
>JADGCD010000142.1 GCA_015229165.1 Nitrospinota bacterium
ACGATCGGAAAGTGTGAGAGAACGTAAGTAACACTACCCGATAACACCCTCACTTTTAATCATTTATTGTTTTAGTAACTAATAACATATTTTAAACAGGTTTTTTTTCGGATAAATATATAAGAAACTTTATAATCTCTACGAGACCTTCCCTTATGCTGCCAATTTGCATTTGCAGGTCATCTTGAATGTTACTTCCCAATTTATAAATATCTGTTTTAATATTATGTTCACCTTGTCGTATAGTTGTATCCAAAAACAAAAGAAACTTAATTATACCAGTAACACCTTCTTTTAAAGTATCTATATTAATATCAACATTATCTTTTAGTTGTTCTTCAAAGGTATTTAATCTTTGTTCTATTAGTTTTGTGTTGTTTTGAAATGAAACATCTATATTAGAGGTTAACCCTTTTATATCATTTAAGGCACCACTCATCGTATCCATAAAAGAAATAATATCTCCAAACAGTAAATTGATATTTTCTATATTTTTTGAAGAAGATGCCTTCGTAATAACACTTTCCAGTTCTGTTATCTTGCTAAATATTTGTTTGCATGTGTCGTTTATGTTTGGAATAGCACTTTTGTTGTTATCGTTTTTTATTGATTGTATTTCTGTATATAAAAGTGTGAAATTCTCTTCTATTTTCTTGATAACACTTAATTTTATAGTATCAAATAATTCATTATATTTATCAAAGGTATTTCCTGTTGATTGCAACCTAGGTAGTTCATTATTATTCGACTCCATTTCCTCTAAACGTTTCCTTAAATTTACAAGTTCCTCTTCATAATTTCTACTATTGTTTCTGCTAATCATTAATTTTACCTCCTTATTGATAAACTCAAATCTTCTTTGATAATATAACAAGAAATCTCATTATATCTGTAATTGCATCTTTTAAAAAAGCTATATCTTGAAAAGCACTTCTTAAGTCTTGTTCTATTGCATTATTTTTTTGTTGTATATTGATAACTGTATTATTTATACTTAATAACATATTTTTATTGTCATCAAAAAATATATCAATACTATCTCTAATGCCTTGTATTTGTTTTATAAATATACGAAATTTTTCATCAGAACTTTGGTCAATATTATCTATATAGTTGTTGATTTTTATAAGAATTTCATTAATATTTACATCATTTTTTAAATATTGTATATCTTGGTTTATATCTTTTATACTATTTTCAATACGTTTTATAACGTCTTTTAAAGAAATATTTATTACACTATCTATAGAATCTATATGCGAAGAATTTGATTTTAATAACTCGATTTGTTTATTTATATTTTCTATACTCTGCTCAAGTCTTTGTTCAGATTTTTCAAAAGATGAATGAATACACTCTGCAAGTCCATCTCCTATCTTTTCATTAAATCCATGTACATCTTTGCTTAGTACAGTAAAACCATATTGTATACGTTTTTCTATATAATCAGCAAAATTAGACTTTATTGTTTCTAAAAATGTACTAAAAATCTGCTCAGTATCTAACCGTATTACATCATTGTTTTTTACTATAATGTCTTTAAGGGCATCTATTTTTTGTGTAGTTGTCAAAATGGCGCTGTTTATATTGTTGATACTCTGTTCTATAATAGTACTTTTTAAAGCTTTAATTTCACTATTTAACGAATTAACATCGTATTTTATATCATCAGTAATGTTATTGATTGTACCTTGCAATTTTTCTAAAGAATCTTTTGATGACATATTTTTAAAGGTAAGCATTTGTTTATTGATACCCTTTATGTCAATTTCAACTTTATTTATTGCCATTGCAATATATGAATTTAATTTCTCTATAAAAGCATCACCTATTTTTTCTTTTAATATCTGTATATCATTATTTAATGAATGTAGGCTCTGCTCCATATTTCCTTCTATGTAAGTAGTCAAAATATCTCTAATTACATTTGAAAAGGTATCAAATCCACCTTGCGTATCTGTTTTTATTGTATCAACGGTATAACCAAGTTGTTTTATATAATTTTCAAGACCTACAATCCTATCATCTGTTATTTGTAGTAAATCGTCAAACTTTTCTATTTTCTCACAAACAGCATTTTTTTTCAATATCTCAATCTCTGAATTTATAATGAGTAATCCATGTTCAATCTTATTGTGAAGTTTTGTCTTTTGTTTAAACAACAATAGTAAAAAAGTGGCAATTATAAATATAAATAACAATGTTAATAAAAAATATTGTTTAAGTAACGGTTTAACAATATCTGAGTTAATCTGCTTAATCAACGATGTGTAATCAGTAGTGTTTTTTTGTGTTTGAATTTTATCATCTTTATGAATAGAAAAACTTTTTGCAGCCTTAACCTCTTCATTATTATACAAAAATTTTATCGTTGCAACATATTTACCCGTGGGATTTGGAAAACCAAATTCAAGTTTAAAACTACTATTTTTTTTATCAATAGTTGAATTAGCAAGCTGTTTAAAATTATCAAAGGATGGTGAAGGCAAAAACTCCCCATCACTTATAGATGCTATTTGTCTCAAAAAATCTTCCTCTATATTATTACTAAAACCAACCGTATATATAGGAATATGAAAGTTATTAAGCCTACTAATAAGCTCTTTTTTTGTTACAAGGCTGCCCTCATCTTTACCATCAGTGAAGAGAATAATAACAGTACGTGGCGTATACGATAAAGATACCATATATAAGCCTTGATAAATAGCTTGATATAATTTTGTTGTTTTATCACTAGCTTCGATTGTATCCATTGCCTTTTCTATAATCTCTTTGTTTTGTGTAAAAGGGGTTAGTGTCTTAACAGTATCTCCAAAAACTACTAAAGATACATAATCAGACGCATCAAGTTTATTTAATAAAAATTGAATACCTTGTTTTGTCTTAAAAAAGAACTGTCCTTTCATGCTTCCGCTTATATCTAAAAGCAATATTACAGATAAAGAATTATTTTTAATAGGTTCAAGTTCAAAACTGTTAATTTGTTTATCATCAACATATACTCTTAAATTATTTTTTTCTATATTTCCTATCTGTATATTTTTGTCATCTATGGCAGATATTATCATATTGACTTTATCTTTTTTTGATTGAATATCTACAATATCAAGGAATACCTTATCATCTGCATAGATATTTGAAGATGCAATAAATATTATAAATAAACACAAAAAAATTTTTAATAAGCTGTTTTTTTTCACAATACCTTACCCTCTGTATTTAATTGATTTAATACCTTAAGTGCAAGTTGTTTTATAGATAGAGAAAATGGAGATATTGGATATTTTATTAAAGTTGGAATCATAATTTTTATAGAATTTCTTACAGCATCGTCTTCTGGTATAGTAATTATAACATCAGTGCCGATCCCTAAATACTGAGCTGTAAGTGTATGTAATACATCTCCTACAGCTATATCATTTTTTGTCTGCACTCTATTGATAATAATTAATGGTTTTAGCTTTAATACTCTATTTTTGGCAACCTCTGCGATTTTAATATCTATGATAGATGCCTCTTTAAAAAATCCATCCATAGTAGCCAAATGGGGATTTTTCTTTACATCTTTAGCCTCTTGAAGCAGGTTTATTAGTTCTTGGTTTTTTTTGGTACGGAAAAATAGCTCAAGCCATCGAAATACAGATGTTTTGATTACACTATACACATTTATAAGCGATGTAATCTCAGGGGTAGTTATAATAAATCCCTTATTCGCTATAAAAAGGAAATCCACAACATTAAAGGATGAACCAGCAGCAAGGTCTAATATTATAATATCGCTTTGAAGTTTTATAATATGGTTGATAATCTTGACCTTTTGAGCGTATTGAAGGTTTGCAATGTCTGGCAGCTGAGAGCCTCCACATATAACCTTAAGATTACTTATTTGAGTTGGTATTAGGGCTTCAGAAAGATCTGTTATTTTTTTTAAAATAAAATCATCTAAACTATATTTATAGTCTTTTATACCAAGTAAAACGTGCAAGTTAGCACCTCCAAGGTCAAGGTCTACTGCAATAACACGCTTTTTTAATTGGGCAAACGCTATTGATAAATTTGCAGAAATAGAGCTTTTTCCAACTCCCCCTTTTGGTCCATATATGGCAATTATCTCCTGAGGCATTTGCTAAGTCATTTAAGACCAAGAAAGCCTTTTAGGTCATTTAAAAGAGATAGGTCTTCTTTAGGTGTAGAGTCGTCTTGTTGTTTTATTTGTTTGGGCATTGAATGTTCTTCGTCATTTATCTCTTGTTTTTGCACATTTTTGCGGTTAGTAATCACCCTCATAACCTGCTTGACCTTGTAAACAACAAGCTCAGGGTCAATAGCGCCTTTTAGACAAAGCTCCTCTTTTAAATCAGTTATATTAAAACTAACAGCCTTTGAATAATCTCCTATACAGATAGTATATCCTTTAAAACATCTAAAAGCCTTACTTATCCATCTAACATCTATAGGCGAGTAGTCCTGTGAATCAAATACAACCACCCATAAACTCTTAAGCACATCATCAGATTCATCCATTAAAGACCTATAATACAATGCCTCTAGTCCATTATATCCAAGCGCTTTTACAAGTATCTGTCCTCTTATTTTATTTTTTGATAATACCGCAATTTGTGTACTCACACAAAATTATCACTCCTCTGTAGATGCCATAACTAACGCACCCTTTGCAACAGCATTTAATGGATCCCTTGCAATCCTTACATTGGAAATCCTAAATGGAAGCGTAATAGATTTTAATATACTCTCAAACTTTTCCCTGCATCCAATTGCCATAGCTGTACCGCCAGCCAATACTATTGGTATAGGTGAAGATATTTTTGGGATTCTGTCTGATAAAGCAAATATTCGTTCCATACTCTTTACAAGCACATTTATAACCTCACTATATTTAGTATAAAGAGCCATTTCCATTCTATTATTAGGTAAAACTGTAAGGTTAAGGGTTTCCTCTTTTATTGTTTTTACATGAGTAGCTGCCTCTCCTAACTCTTTACTAACCATAGCATCTATATAATCACCACCGATTTTAATACTATATGTAATAACAGGCACTGATAAGTAGGAAAGACAAATATTACACATACCTCCGCCCATACTTATACCTATACCAGTGAAATTATCATCACCAAGCTCTGACATGACTACTGCTAATCCTTCATTAATAGACCTTGGGGTGTATCCTAAACTTTCCAAATACATGTGTATTATGGACTCATGTACTGGTGTATATCCAATTGATGTATAACTGGGTTCTTCATCTCCGGGTAGTTTGATACCAATATCTATAGGTTCACCCGGTATGCTGAAACATATATTTTCACCAAAATTTTTTGGTTTTGTTATAAGGGTACTGATAATTGCCTGTATTATAAAAACACTGTCATCTTCTTTTGAGCTTATTATTCCTTTAACCATTGGGCGCTTTGTGTTGGTATTAAACATGTTTGCAAAACTCTCTGCGGCATAGCCTATAATATAATACTTATTGTCCTTTTCAGAGAAAATTACATCGTTTTGGGCAAGAATTTTTTTTACAAATTTAGATTCATTTATGGGGAAAAAGGCATTTACTTGCTTTATTACGCCAATA
>JADGCD010000143.1 GCA_015229165.1 Nitrospinota bacterium
CGGAGCGGATCGTCCCCCTGTTCATAACCGACGCCTCCTCCCGGAAGCAGCAGGAGGTTCTCCGGATGCTTGGGGCCTACGGAATCTGCTACGCCCTCTTCCTCTCCCCTTCCGACCCGCCGGACGTTCAGGACGAACAGGTGGCGTCAGGGCTGGTCGATTTCGTTGAGCTGATGGAGACCGACTTCGCCCGGATGCCCCCTCCCGCCCCTTCCCCCAAACAATAACCCTTCGTCGTAATCCGGTTATCCATGAGCCACTCCGCCGTCGATCTTGCCTTGGCTGAAGCTGCCCTTGTCATCGCCCGGGAGGCGGGACGGGCGATCATGACCATCTACCGGGAGGAGGATCTTGGCGTCACCGTCAAGGGGGACGACTCCCCCCTGACCCGGGCCGATCTGGCGGCCCACCGGATCATCGTCGACCGGCTCCCGGCGCTCGGCGAAGGGTGGCCGGTGTTGTCGGAGGAGTCACGAGCGATCGACTTTGATGTGAGAAAGGGGTGGCGGCGTTACTGGCTGGTCGACCCGCTGGACGGGACGAAGGAGTTCATCAACCGTCGGGACGAGTTCACGGTGAACATCGCCCTTGTGGAAAACGGTCGCCCGATCCTCGGCGTCGTCACCGCGCCTGCGCTGGGGCGGGAGTGGTTGGCGGCGGAGGGATGCGGCGCGTTCGCCGCCGAAGGGGAGCGACGGCGTCCCATCCGGGCGCATGGGGGCGACGGGCCGCTGCGGATCGTGGCCAGCAAGTCGCACGTGACGCCGGAGCTGGAACGGTTCCTCGCGGCGGTCACGGAGCCGACGGCGCTGGTGAACATCGGCAGCTCGCTGAAGTTCTGTCTGGTGGCGGAGGGGGGGGCCGATCTCTATCCCCGTCTGGGGCCGACGATGGAGTGGGACACGGCCGCCGCGCAGGCGATTGTGACCGAAGCGGGGGGGAGGGTGGAGACCCTCGCCGGGACGCCGCTGGCCTACAACAAGGAGAGCCTCCTGAACCCTTACTTCATGGTGACGGGGCTTCCCCCCTACGACTGGCGCCGGTACGCCGACGCCCTGCCCGACGCATAGGGAGACGCGCCCCCCTTATATTTTCGCCCCGGCGCGCCGATAAGAAGACAGGTGGTATTGACCTTACTTCTGAAAGGGGTGAGCGGTCATGCGAGTGGAAGCGGGAGGCGAAGAGGTCCGGGTGGTCCATCCGACCGCCGCGCCCCCGGTCCGCCCCGACACCCCCTCCCGGAAAGAGGCGCCCCGCCGTCTGGATCTCCCCACGGTTGCGGCGCGGGAGAAAAAGCCCGACTCCCCCGATGTGGTGGAGTTGTCGGCGCAGGAACGGGTCTCGACCGACTATCAGTACGAGGTGTCGGAGACGCAGGATCTGGTGGTGAAGGTGGTCAACGCCAAAGACCGCTCGGAAGTGATCCGCCAGTACCCGAGCGAGGATGTGCTGAAGTTCCGCTCGGCTTACCGGGAGTTCCTGAACCTCGTGGGGCTGGCGCCGTAGCGCAACGCCAGCGCGGATAGTTTTTCAACCTCCTCGGGGGGCATTCCTGCTGGACAACCACCCCTTATTCGGCTATCCTTCCCCCTTCCTGCCGCTTGCGACGGGAATACGCCCTGGTGGTGGAATTGGTAGACACGCTGTCTTGAGGGGGCAGTGGGGTTTCCCCGTGCTGGTTCGACTCCAGTCCAGGGCACCATCTTTTTCCCCGGTCGCCCCTCGCGCCCGCACCCCGAACCGGAGTTGATCATGCCCGGCCACGCCACGCTTCGCGCCACCGAATATCTCGCCCGCTTCCTTTTCCTTCTCGCCGTGGTGACGATCGTCGCCTGCGGGGAGAAAGCGACCGAATCCACCCCCACCGACGGGGGGACCACCCCGGAAACGCTACCGGTCACCTTCTCCCAAACCGGGGGCGGGGCGGTGACGATCCCCTCCAACGCCCTCTTTCTCGGCGTGGTCGACGCCGGGGGGATCAACTCCAACGACGCCCTCATCACCCGGCTGACCTCCCCCACGGGGCAGAACTGGCTGGATGACGACTATCTTTCGTGGGTCACCTACCGGTCGGCCACCGTCTCCGGCGGCATCCCGTACAACGAAAACCTGCAAAACCTCGGCGGCGTCTGGCAGATCGACGGATCTGCCGCGACCGAGGTCTTCTGGAAAACCGCCGAGGGGGCGCGGTTGAAAGTCCTCTTCGTGCTGGTGTCGCTGCCGGTGGGGAACGACGATCCGGCGTTGCGCGACATCGTTGAGCGTTTCAAGGGGATATTCACCCGCAACGGGATGACCGTGGCTGACGTGGCCTATGCGTCGATGCAGTCGGACGACACCTACATGGACGAGACCGACAGCAACGGGGACGAAAATCTGGACGGGATGGAGCGGCTCTTCTCGGTCTCGGGGAACTTCGGCCCCTACGGGGAGTACACGCCGATCTTTCTGGTCCAGTCGATCGGCAGGGGGGGCGACACGCTGGGAATCGCCGGTGGTATCCCGGGGCCGATGAAGCAGAACACCACCGGCTCGGGGGTGGTGATCAGCACCTTCGGCGGCGATTTCGAAGGGCTGTCGGACGAGGACCGGCGGATCATGGCGGAGACGATGGCCCACGAGCTGGGGCATTACCTCGGTCTCTACCACACGACGGAGAGCGATGGGGGGACGTTCGACCCGATCGGCGACACGCCGGAATGCCGTTCGGGCAATCCGACGGCGGGACGCTGCCCGGACGGGGGGAACCTGATGTTCTGGGCGGCGGGGGGCTCGATCGAACAGGCCACCCTGACCGACAACCAACGGACCGTCGTCCGCCGCTCCTGGTATCTGCGCCCATAGGAGGAGGACGTTCTTTTCTTTTGAAAAAGAAAAGAACCAAAAGAAAACTTTCGGTCGTTCGCCTTGGAGGGAGGAAGCCCCCCCTCCAAGGCGAACGAATGGAAAGGCCCCTTTGGCCCGATCCTTCTCAAAGGAAAGAGTGTCCCTCATTCCAAAGAGGGACGAAGATCGCCTTGACCGGCTCAATCCCAAAGGGCCAAGACCGCGTTGTCGAAACGATACCGGTGGCGCACAGCGCCGCGACGCGTAGTCGCAAAAAAGACGGGGCGCCAGAATCGGCCCGTCCATGCGGTCATGCGCAGTCGCGCCGCCCCAATCGGGGCCGGACCATGGACTCCGGTTCTTGTCACGCCCCGTCGTAAACCCTGACGTCGCTTCCCGCCCGGCCCCTCCGAGCCGTCGGTTCCGCAAGCGTCACCGTTAAGAGCCAGAATCCGCTTCGGTTTCCGCTGCCATGACGTCCAGCCCCGCCGTACGGGTCGTTTCCGTGGACACCGGGAGGAATCCCCCACCGGGGCTCCCAAGGCGTCCGGTTTGAGGCATGGACAGTGACACAGAACTCGGTCCCCCCCGCGGATTCGGGCCGGGATGACTAACGAGACTAATATTGGCCCCCTTGCCCGTTCTGTCAAATCGGCGGCCCCACTTTTTTCAACTATTTTTTTCGTGGCTCCGGCAGCGGCGTATTGCCGTTGACCTCCCCGACACCGGCAAGGGATAATGCCCCTTCATCATTCCACCAACCGGCGCGAGAACAGAGTGGTCCCCGGCATCGCCCCCGACAAGTTCAAGGAAGAGTGCGCCGTCATGGCCGTCTACGGTCATGAAGAGGCGGCCAACCTGACCTATCTGGGACTCTACGCCCTCCAGCATCGGGGCCAGGAAGCTTCCGGCATCGTCTCCTCCGACCGGGTGCGGCATCATGTCGAAGTCGGCATGGGGCTGGTCGGGGACATATTCTCCGACAAAAAGATCGAGCGGCTCAAAGGGTCGATGGCCATCGGCCACAACCGCTACAGCACCGCCGGGGAATCGGCCCTCAAGAACGTCCAGCCCATCGCCATCGACTATGCCGACGGCCCTTTGGCCATCGCCCATAACGGCAATCTGATCAACGCCGGCGCCATCCGCTCGGCGTTGGAGCGGGAGGGGTCGATCTTCCGCTCCACCATGGACACCGAGGTGATCATCCACCTCATCGCCAAGAGCCGCAAGAGCCGCCTGCAAGACAAGGTGGCCGACGCCCTCTCCCGGGTGGAGGGCGCCTACTGTCTTGCCATCATGAGCGCCGACGAGCTGATCATCGTCCGGGATCCCCACGGGTTTCGCCCGCTGGCCATCGGCCGTCTCGGAGAGGGGTATGTCTTCGCCTCCGAGACCTGCGCCTTCGACCTGATCGACGCCGAGTTCGTGCGGGAGGTGGAGCCGGGGGAGATGCTGGTTCTCAACTCTCTCGGGATGCAGAGCCTGCGCCCCTTCCCCCCCCGCTCCCCGAAACACTGCATTTTCGAGTACATCTACTTCGCCCGGCCCGATTCCACCATCTTCGGCCACAACGTTCACGCCGTCCGCAAGCGGTTCGGGCGCCAGTTGGCCCGGGAGATGCCGGTGGAGGCCGATTTCGTCATTCCGGTCCCCGACTCGGGGGTGGTGGCGGCGCTCGGCTACGCGCAGGAGTCGGGCATCCCCTTCGAGAAGGGGATCATCCGCAACCATTACGTCGGCCGGACCTTCATCGAGCCGACCCAGACGATCCGCCATTTCGGGGTCAAGATCAAGCTCAACCCGGTGCGGGAGCTGATCGCCGGGAAACGGATCATTCTGGTGGACGACTCCATCGTCCGGGGGACCACCTCGAAAAAGCTGGTCAAGCTGGTGCGGGACGCCGGGGCGAAGGAGATCCATCTGCGCATCTCCTCCCCCCCCACCACCCATTCCTGCTTCTACGGCATCGACACCCCCGCCCGGACCGAGCTGATCGCCGCCACTTGGTCGGTCCGGCAGATCGGCGATTACCTCGGTGTCGAGTCGCTGGCCTACCTGTCGCAGGAAGGGATGCTGCAGGCGGTGGAGGGACGGGAAGACGACTTCTGCCGGGCCTGCTTCAACGGCCTCTATCCGGTCACCACCCCGCAGATTCAGGCGCAACTGGACCTGATCGACAAACCCCCCGCCCGCTGACCGGCGGTCGTCGCTCCCCTTTTGCAGATCGGCGCGTCGGGGAGCGGTCGGAAGGGGTATCATGATCCGGCGCGGGGATCGCCCCGCTCCCGTTGAACCTTTAGCCCAAGCGACACCGTGGACACAAAACAATTCGTCCATCTCCACCTGCACAGCCAGTACTCCCTCCTCGACGGCGCCATCAAGTTCAAACCGCTGGTCGAGAAGGTCAAGGCGTATGGCGGCCGGGCCGTGGCCGTCACCGACCACGGCGCCATGTTCGGCGCCTTCGACTTCGCCACCACCGCCATGAAGGCAGGGGTCATGCCGATCATCGGCTGCGAGGTCTATCTTGCCCCCGGCTCCCGTTTCGACCGGGGGGAGGCCAACAAGAACCTCGATTACGACGCCCGCTACTACCACCTCGTCCTGCTGGCCCAGAACGCCAAAGGGTACAAGAACCTGTGCGAGCTGGTCTCGGCAGGCTATCTGGAGGGGTACTACTACAAACC
>JADGCD010000144.1:0-2628 GCA_015229165.1 Nitrospinota bacterium
AGCCCCGCCAGATTCAACAAAGCGAGCAGATAGGTGTCGTCTTCGCGCAACACTTCGTTGAACGTCCGCTCGGCCTGCCGGACCTCGCCGTCGGCTGCTTCCAGCATTCCCGCCAAAAAGCGGAGTTGCGGGCCGAAGAGTCGCCCGGTGTCCAGCGCGACGGTGTCGGCGAGAAGCCGCTTCCCCATGGCGACATGGCTCCCAGCCAGCGCCCGGTAAAGCGTCCGCATGTTGAGCTGGATGAACGCATAGCGGGCGTCGGCGTTCCGGTCGTCAAGAGCCAGCGCCCGGTGATACGCCTCGGCCGCCCCTGCATAGTCCCCCTCGTCCTCGAAGAGATGACCCTGCAAATACGATTCCTGCGCCCGATACATGCTTACCAGCTCCTCCGTTTCCTCCTCCGCCAGATTGGCCACCGGCGGGAGGGAGCGGCGCCCCATAAGTGCGGCCAGATTCTCCCGCTTCACGGCGACCCCCTCGGCCAACGCCCGGGGAGCCGTAAACTCGACGGAGGGATGATCGTCATGGTAGGGGGCGTGGCCGGACACGAACGAGGCCAGCCCTTGGGGCCCCGTCAGGTAGGCGGCCAGCAACTGGCCGGGGGTGGTGTAACCGATTTCGGCCAGACTTGCGGCCACCTCCTCCTTGCGCATGGCGGCGGCGATCATCCGGTGGTCGATGACGATCGGACCGGCGCCCCCGACCAATATGGCGTCCCACTTGGTGAACCAGACCTGGCCGTGCGGATAGACCGTCTGGAAGGATGCGACCAGTCGGGCGAAATCGCCGGGCGAAAGGTGATGCAACGGGATCCATTGCGAGAAGAGTCCGTTCTTCGTCAGTCTTTCACGGCTCAGGCGGTAGAACTCGACCGTGTAGAGGCTCACCACCCCCGCGTTTGAAGGGGGGGGAGGCTCGACGGAGATGAAGTCGTACCGCTCACGGGTGGTCAGCAGATAGCTGCGTCCGTCCTCCACCACCGTTTTCAGGCGGGGATTCTCCGTCACGTTCCGGTTTCCCCGGGCGAACAGGGGCGCCGCCGCAAAGACCTCCGGCGAAATGTCGACGACGGTCAGCTTCGACAGGCCGTGGGCCAGCGCCGCCCCGGCGGTCGACCCGGTGCCGAAGCAGACGATCAGTCCGTTTCGCGCCGCCGGTGCGAGGGAGAGGGGAATGTGGGCCAGTAGCCGCTCAAGCTGAAGCGCCTCGCGGAAGGTTCCGGCGATGGGGTCGCCGTTTATCCAGAGCCGCTCCACCGGCTGGCGCCCGACGCTCATGTCGGTCGGGGTGTGGGAGACCAGCACCGTGGCCGAGGGGCCCTCTGCGAAAAACGCCACCCGGCTTCCCCGGTCGAGCTTCCAGACCGTCAGCGACCGGGCCAGCGTCTCCTCCGAGGAGAGGAGCATGACGGTGACGGCGACCATGACCGCCGCGACGCCACCAGCGAGGGGCTTCGAGCCCCCCCGGGCGACGAGGAAGCCCCCTCCGACTACGGCGGCGGTCCATGCGACGGCCAGCGTCCCCCCCTCGGCGCCCACATGGGGAATGAGGACAAATCCTGCCACCAGCGAGCCGATCACGCATCCGGCGGTGTTGACGGCATAAAGTCGCCCCACGGTCCGGGGGGCATCCCCGACGGACGCTTTCATCCCCTCCACCGCCAGCGGAAAGCTTCCCCCCATCAGGAAAACGGCGGGCGCCAACAGCAGGCAGGCGTACAGGTAGGTGGGGGAGAGGGGGCCGACGCCGCCTGCGGGAGGATCGAAGAGGACCGGGTAGAGGGCGAATCCCACCAGCGTCAGGGCGGCGCACAGCCCCAGCAGGAGCTGGAACGCGCCGAACAGGCGGTCGGCCCGGGGGCTTTGCGTCCGCAGCCACCAGGCGACCGTCGCCCCTCCCGCGCCGATCCCTCCCAGAAAAAGGGCGAGGATCAGGGTGAAGGCGTAGGTCGTGCCGTTGAGCGCCAGAACCAGCAGGCGGGTCCACAGAACCTCCAGCGCCAGCGCGCAGAAACCGGAGACGCCGAAGAGAAGCATGAGCGCCCGGTCGGGTGCGGCATGGGGCCCCCTCCCCTTCACCGTCCCCTTAGGGGGAACCGGCGTCGACATGCGCCAGGACGGTTCGGCGGCCACGCCCCATGCCGTCGCCGCCAACAGCAGGTTCGCCAGAGCCCCGATCCGGGTCGTCCCGGCCAGACCAACCGCTTCGATGAGCCAGAACCCGGCGGCCAACGCCCCCGCCATGGCGCCCAGCGTGTTGACGGCGTACATCACCCCGGCGGACGAGCCGACGGCGCCCCCGGTCGTGACGGCCCGGACCATCGCCGGAAGGGTCCCCCCCATCAGGGTGGTGGGGACGATGAGCAGGGCGAACGCCAGCGCGAACCGGAGGGCCAGCGTCCCCCCTTCGACCCCCTCCGCCACCGGGGCCAGCGCGACATACAGCGATTCGACCGTGGCGTAAAGTTGGGGAAACGCCAGCAGGTAGAGGCCGATACCGGCTTCGAGAAGGGCGTACAGCCGGACGGGCGCAATCCCCCGTCCCAGCATCTGTCCGAACCGATGGGCGCCGATCCCCAACCCGGCCATGAACGCCACGAGGACGGCGCTGACGGCGTAGACCGAGACG
>JADGCD010000144.1:2658-5502 GCA_015229165.1 Nitrospinota bacterium
GCGCCCAGACCACTTCATAGGCGAGCCCCACCCCGCCGGAGACGAAAAAAAAGACCGCGAGCGCTGATCGGCTCGCGGTCGTGGGCAGGGCGGCGGTCATTTCCTGAACATTTCGGCGGGGGGATCGAAGCGGACGCTCATGTCTTTGTCCACCGTCCCGGCCCGTTCAAGGTCGAGATATCCGACCATGTTCCGGGCGCCCTCGGTGAACCAGATCCGCTCGGTCCCCTGGGCGACCACCGAATTGGGGCGGGAGTTCCCCTCGGGCAACTGGTAGCTCTGAAAATGTTTGGCGCCGACGTTGAACCGCAGTAGCCGGTTATCGGTCGACTGGACCAGCCATATATCGCCCCGACCGTCGATGGTCAGCTCCTGCGTCCCCTTGTTCTGCGGCATCGCCCACGTGGCGCTCTCTTTCGTCACCGGGTCGAACCGGGCCAGCTCCCCTTCCACCAGCTTCACATACCAGATCCCTCCGTCCCGATCGATCACCGTGCCGATGGGCGACTGGACGGTCGGGGCGATTTTGTACTCGTCGAAGCGGTCGCTTTTCGGGTCATAGACGGTCAGCTTGTTGGCGGAGCGCTGCACGAACCAGATGCGCCCCTTCCGGTCCTCCGCCAGGTCGTACGGATTCCCCTGCACCGAAGGGGTGGCCCGCTGCGAGAACTTCCTGGTGGAAGGGTCGTAGGAGACCAGCAGGTCGGTGTTCCAGCCGAGCGTCCACACCATGCCGTTTCGGGCGACCAAGAGGGAGCCGGGATTGGTGCGGGGGGTCGGCAGAAAGATCTCCTCGAACTTCCCGGTGGCCGGGTCGAGCCGCCCGAGGGCGTTCACATCCTGTTCGGCCACCCATACGGCGCCGTCCGGCGCCACCGCCATGGCCAGCGTCTCGCTCTTGGCCGAGGGGATCGGATAGCGGACGATGGCCCCGGTGAGAGGATCGATCCGGGAGACGGCGTTCCCGCGGTATTCAAGAAACCAGACGGCCCCTTTAGGCCCCACCCGGATCGACATCGGGAACGGGGCGTCCCCCGGCGCGGGAAATTCGCGCATCAGGTCACCCGAGGCTGCGGCGACGGTCGTCTGGAACAGCAGCGTGGCGACGGCCACGATCAGTTTTCCGTTCATTTCGACGACTCCTTCGCCTTCATCCGCCGCCACCGCCATCCCGAATAGGCGATGACGCCGACGATCGCCCCCACCACGAGGATCATGACCCCCGCACCACCGGCTTCGGAATCGGTCGTATGCGCATCGGTCGCATGCGCAGCGGCCTGCGGCGCCTGCGGCGTCGTCAGGGGGGCCGGGTCGCCGCCCCCCCCATGCTGGTGTCCCCCGGTCGGCTCCCCGACGCCGAAGTTGGCCGTCTCCTTGAGCGTGTCGGCGAACAGGCGGGCGATCTTGTTGGCGTTCCGGTCGTTCTCCGTGACCCAGAGATTTCCCTGCTGATCGACGTCAATGTCCATCGGCTGGGCGCCCCCCGTCGGCAGTTCGACCATGTCCCAGCGCAGCTTCACCAGGTCGAACCGCCCGACGTGGTTCATCATGCTGTCGACCATCCACAAGGCGGCGTTCGCCACGAGCGCCACCGCCTGGGGGGTGGTGTTGTAACCGGGAACCTCGACCATGGAATAGATGCCCGGATCGGGGATCAACACCCCCACCTGCTTGGTGCGGGGCTGGCAGAACCAGAGGCGACCGTCGCTGTCGAACCGCATCATCCCCGGCTGGGCGTTGGTCATGTTGATCGGAAACGTGCGGAACTTCTTGGTCGACGGCTCGTAGCGTCCCAGATAGTTTCCGCTCACGTCGCCGACCCAGACGTTTCCGCTCGTGTCGATGGCGATGCCCATCGGTTGCGCCCCTTCGCCCAGCGGGATCTCCACCACCCGCTGGGTGGCCGGGTCGAGGTAGCCCATGGCGCCAAGATTTTTGGCGACGAACCATATCCGCCCGTCGGCGGCCGCCGCCAGGTCGTACGGCTGGGAGTTGGGAGTCGGCAGCAGATACTCGGTGAAGACTTCCGTGGCCGGGTCGAAGCGGACCAGCGAGTTGCCCAGCAACGTCACCAGCCAGACCATGCCGTCTTTGGCGATGGTCACCTGGCCCGGATTGCCGACCGAATAGTTGGTGACGGTCTCCGCGGGCATAGTCCGGTTTTGGGGATCATATTTCCACTCCACCTCCGGAAGATCCTGCGTCGACGGTATCCGGTACTCCCGGTACTCTCCCGACACCGGGTCGAAACGCCCCAGCGAATTCCCCGCCATGAGCGTCACCCAGACGATCCCGTCGTCGCCGACGGCCAGCGCGTACGGCCCCGAATAGGGGGTCGGCAGCGTGTACTCTTCAATGCGGGCGCCGTTCTCGGTGACCGAGGGGGCAAGCTTCGACACGCTGGGGGTCACTTTCGCGCCGGTCGGCGCCCCTTCCGCCGCCCGCGCCCGCGCCCCCCCCATAAAAAGGAGCGACACGACCAGCAGTGTCGTCAAGCCCGCCGCCCGCTTACCAGGTGAAGGTCGGCTCATACATGTGCCTCATTTGCCAATTGGCGTTTTTGTAGCCCCCCTCCTCGGCGCCCACGTCGGCGTAGACCTGACGCCCCTGCTCGTCCACCCCGTCGGATTTGCCCGCCCGGTATTTCCCCACGCCGATCTGCATGGCCCGCTCCCCCTGGTAATAGCCGAAGACGTCGGCCGGGGGAATGTCCATCCGGTGTCCCATGGCGGCGTTGTGGCACGAATCACATCCCAACACCTTCGCCTGCCGTCCGCTCTGAACGGTCGCGGCGAAAAGCGGAATCGCAACCAGCAGCGGGGGAAGGGCGTAGACGAAGCTTTT
>JADGCD010000145.1 GCA_015229165.1 Nitrospinota bacterium
GAGAATCCCTCCCGGCTCCGACAGTCTAAAGGGGTTGGTCCCCCCCGTCAACAAAGGGGGGAGGGGGCCGGATGGCTCCCCTGCTTGACGCCTCGGTTGCGGATCGATAAAATAGACCGATCATGGAGAGCAACGGCGCCTGCGGCGTGACCTGCCGCCAGTTTCTGACCCTTCGCCCTCTCCTTGCGCCCCGCGCGCAAAATATTCTTTAATACAACCGACCGACTCCCGTTTCCGAACACCTCCGACCCCCGTCCGGCATGACACCCGCCGGTCGGCGGCGTCGCCATTTGTTAAAGGACGAACCGACACCATGACCGCCAAGCAGAACGCCGGGGCCGCAAAGAGCCCGGCGAAAAAGATCAAAGACCAGGTTTTCATCTTCGACACCACCCTCAGGGACGGGGAGCAGGCCCCCGGCTTCTCCATGACCATCGACGAGAAGCTGACCATCGCCCAGCAACTGGCCCGGCTCAACGTCGACATCATCGAGGCCGGGTTCCCCCGCTCCTCGGTGGGGGATTTCGAGTCGGTGAAGCGGATCGCCCGCGAAGTGACCGGCCCGGTCATCGCCGGGCTTGCCCGCTCCATCGACGCCGACATCGACGCCTGCGCCGAGGCGCTGGCCCCGGCCAAACGCAAGCGGATTCACACCTTCATCGGCACTTCGCCACAGCACCTGTCGATGATGCAAAAGAGCCCCGCGCAAGCATTGAAGATGGCCGTGGCCGCCGTCGTCCGGGCGAAAAAAGCGGTGGCCGACGTGGAGTTCTCCACCATGGACGCCTCCCGGACCGACCGGGCGTTCCTCTACGACATCGTGGCCGGGGTCATCGACGCCGGGGCCACGACCGTGAACATTCCCGACACCGTCGGCTACGCCATCCCCGGCGAGTTCGCCCGGTTGATCGCCGAAATCCGGGCCAACGTGCCGAACATCGACCGGGCCGTCATCTCGGTCCACTGCCACAACGACCTGGGGTTGGCGGTGGCCAACTCCCTGTCGGCGGTGGAGGCGGGCGCCCGGCAGGTGGAGTGCGCCGTCAACGGCATCGGCGAGCGGGCCGGAAACGCCGCGCTGGAAGAGGTGGTCATGGCCATCCGCACCCGGAAGGACTACCTGAAGGTCGATACCGGGATCAACACCAAGGAGATTTACAAGACCAGCCGCCTGCTGGTGGCGGTCACCGGCGTCCCGATCCAGCCGAACAAGGCCGTCGTGGGGGAGAACGCCTTCGCCCACGAGTCGGGCATCCACCAGGACGGCGTCCTGAAAGAGCGCTCCACCTTCGAGATCATGAGCCCGGCTTCCATCGGCCTGAAGAAGAACAAGCTGGTCATGGGGAAACACTCCGGCCGCCACGCCTTCCGCAAGAAGATCGAAGAACTCGGCTTCGACCTGACGGAAGCGGCGCTGGAGGAGGCTTTCACCACCTTCAAGGCGTTGGCGGACAAGAAGAAGGAAATCTTCGACGAGGATCTGGAAGCCATCGTCAACGAGGAGCTGGGGGGGGCTTTGGAGCCCCGGTGGGATCTGGCCGTGGCGCAGACCATGTCGGGCGCCGGGGCCACGCCGACCGCCACCGTCACCCTGATGCGGGACGGGGCGCCCCACACCGATTCGGCCACCGGCGACGGCCCGGTGGACGCCACCTTCCGGGCCATCGAGCGGATCACCGGCCTTTCCGGGCGGCTGGTGTCGTACAATATCCGTTCGGTGACCGTCGGCAAGGACGCCATGGGCGAAGCCACGGTCCGGGTGGCCGTGGGGGAGCAGGTCTTCGCCGGGAAAGGGGTCTCCACCGACGTGGTGGAAGCCTCGGCCAAGGCGTGGCTGTCGGCCATCAACAAGCGCGGCGAAGGGGACGCCCCCCGGAAGGCCGTTGCGAAAAAGAAGAAAACGTCCCGCGCCCGGTAGCGGGACGAAGAGGAGAGCCCCATGAGCTGGTTCACGAAGGTCAAGACCCCCCTTTCCCGCATCGCCGGGAAGCGGGGGGTGCCGGAAGGGGTCTGGCGCAAGTGCGCGCAGTGCAAGCAGATCGTCTACAACAACGAGCTGGAGTCCAACCAGCAGGTCTGCCCCCAGTGCAACCACCACCACCGCCTCTCCGCCCGGGACCGGATCGAGACCCTGATGGACACCGGCAGCTTCGCCGAGTCCGACGCCGGGTTGGTGACGGTCGATCCGCTCAAGTTCCGCGACCAGAAGAAGTACAAGGACCGGGTGGCCGCCTCGCAGAAGAAGACCGGGCTCAAAGACGCCATCGTCGCTGGCTCCGGCCGGATGAACGGCGTGCCGGTGGAGATCGCCGCGCTCGATTTCGGTTTTCAGGGGGGGTCGATGGGGTCGGTGGTGGGGGAGAAGCTGACCCGCACCTTCGAGCGGGGGGTCGCCCATAGGCGGGGGGTGGTCACCATCTCCTGCTCCGGCGGCGCCCGGATGCAGGAGGGGATCTTGTCGCTGATGCAGATGGCCAAGACCAGCGCCGCCGTGGCGGAGCTGGGGGAGGCCCGGTTGCCCTTCATCTCCGTGCTGGCCGACCCGACCACCGGTGGCGTCACCGCCAGCTACGCCATGCTGGGGGACGTCATCATCGCCGAGCCGGGGGCGCTCATCTGTTTCGCCGGACCGCGCGTCATAGAGCAGACCATCAAGCAGACCCTGCCGGACGGGTTCCAGCGGGCGGAGTTTTTGCTGGAGCACGGCTTCGTCGACATGGTGGTCCACCGCCACCAGTTGAAAGACACCCTGTCGAGCCTGCTGTCCTATATGACCAACGCCCCCGTGGCCCCCACCGAGCGCCAGGAGGGGGAGGAGTAACGTCCCCCGTTACGCCAGCGGCCAGCCGCCGTTGGCGTCAATGTGCGCGTCCACCTCCGCCATGAGAGGCCCCGTGGCCGCAAGGGCCGCGACAACGCGGGCGTAGTGGGAGAGATCGTCGTAGGTCAATGTACGATCCTTGCGATCCTTCAGCCACTTCTGCGCCACCTGATAGCCCCCGATGTGGAAATTCCATGCGGCGGGCGTCACCGGGGCGAAGTATTGGGTCTTGTTGATGTAGACCCTTCCTTCCGGGGCGCCCTGTCCCGGTTCGGCGTAATAGACCTTCTCGACGACGTTGTCCCCCTCCACCGGGAAATTCGGTTGTTCCGGCCCGGTCGACTCCATCAGGTGAAGCCCCGCCAGTTTTTCCCCCAGCTTCACCAGCGCCTTGAAGAGGGCTTTGTCACTGGTGAGCGGAACGCGGGGAAAATCGATTTTCAGGAAGGGGGCGTAGCGAGAGCGGTAGGTGGGGGAGTGGAAGATCGCGTAGATATAGTGGAAGACATCTTCCGGGCCGAAGGTGGCGCGCAGCGTCCCCTTGCCGTCGGGTACGAAAGACATACCCAGCTTTGTGGCGAACGCTTCCACGAACGCCGGGGCAAGATTCGGCTGACGCGCCGCGCCCGTGTCGCCGAGCAGGCTCAACTCCCCCTGCTTTTTCGTCTCGGAGCTGGCGTAGAGGTAGAGGGGGAAGAGGGCCGATTGCGTAGTCCTTTCTCCACACTTCGTTTCCATGATGGTGCTGGTGCAGAAGAAATGGTCGGCGGCCTGTGATTTATTGCTACGGGCGGTTATCAGTCCCAAATTCTCCCCCGCCAGCATGTGGGACATGACATCGGTGCGGGGCATGCAATGAAAGCCGCGTGAATGGCCAGTGTAATATGTATGTCGAACATCGAAGGGGCGATACAGTAACGGTGCGAGATTCTTCCGATCTGGGCCACTTTTGCGGACGTCTTCTTGCGCAAGCGAGACCTTCCAGTCTCGCGAATCGTTCCCAAGATCATACTTTGCCCGCGCATTTGGTTCATGGAGTCGCGCAAAGTCGTGCAGGCGCGACCATATTTCCTCTTCAGTAAATCCCATAGTCAGGTCGTCGCGTGCGGTGACAATGCCGACACTATTGATGGGCATTGCGTCCCGAATGGACCATCCAGATTCATACTCAAACCTTAAGATGTCATCCTGTGGAATGAACAGGTAGGTTGGCGAAGCTGATTCAAGCTTCTTCCATCGTGTCGAAATGATGTCCTGCTCGGCGAGCCAATGGTACTTGCCGTCCCGATCCCCCCACAGGTCGGCGTGGCGGACGGTGGCGATTCCCTTCTTCACCCCTTTCCGTTTGACGAATATGCCGATGCCCACCCCCTGCTGGATATCGAAGACGTTCTTGTCGGGGCTCCCGTCGGGGGCGGTCTCTTTCTTCTTGCTGTTCCCGTGGAGGTCGAGAAGGTAGAGGTCGTCGAAGGTGGCCATCAGGCTCTGGCGCATCCCCCGGAAGGTGGGGTTGTCCAGATAGCCGTGATTCGATATGAAAGCCAGCACGCCGTAACCGGTGGTTTCGATCCGCCATTGGGCCAGCCGGATGAACTTCACATAGTCGTCGTTAAGCCACTTCGGGTTCCGTTCCCCCAGTGGCTGTCCGTCAACCTCGAAGTAATTCCCGGTCCGTTTCTTGGCTACGCTGTCATAGCCGCGGAGCAGGTCGGCGATCCATTTCCCGGTATTGGCCGAATGGCCCGAATAGGGGGGGTTGCCCAGCACCACCATCACCGGGGCGTCCCGTTTCACCCGGCTGGCGGCGTTGGCCTCTTCCCCCAGCCACCGGGCGAAGGCGGGGAGGTTCTCCAGCTCGTACCCCTCTTCCAGCGCGTTGGTCAGATAGACCCCCAAACGTTCGTCGGCGGCGAAGTCGTAGCCGGTCTCGGCCAGACGGGCGCCCAGCTTCATGTGGGCCACGGCATAGGGCGCCATCAGCAACTCGAATCCGTGGACGCGGGGTAGCAGGTGGTCCCGCACATAGCCGGACCACATCCCCTTGTTCCCCTTGAACCCGTCGTGCATCTGGCCAATGACGCTGTGCAAAAACGTTCCGGTGCCGGTGGCGGGGTCGAGTATCTGGACTTTGTGAACCTGCCGCTCCCCGACGCTCACTTTCGTGGCGTCGGCCAGTCCGTCGGCCAGCCCGAAGTCCCGCTTCAGTATGGCGTCCACGGAGCGGACGATATAACTGACCACCGGTTCGGGGGTGTAGTAGACCCCCCGCATTTCCCGCATTTTTGGGTCGTATTCGGCGAGGAAGGTCTCGTAAAAATGGACCACCGGGTCTTCCCGCTTCGTCGCCTTGCCGAAATCTCTCAACACGGCGCCCATGTCGGCGGCGTCCAGCAACTCGGTCATGGCGTCGACGGCCCATACGACGCTTTCCGGCATCTCCGGCCCGGCCACGGTGGTGAAGAGCTTTTTCAGAAAAGGATTGGTCTTGGGCAACTCGTAGGGGGCGTTCTGACGGGTGAAACGTCCCGTCCCTTTCGTATGGCGCATCCGGGCGCTGAAAAGACCGTATCCGATGGTCTGGGCGTACATGTCGGCGAACTGCGCCGCCGTCAGGTCGTGGAGCAATACTTTGCGGAACCCTTCCATCTGGGC
>JADGCD010000146.1 GCA_015229165.1 Nitrospinota bacterium
TCGCCCACTTCAACCGGGTGAAGGTCGACGCCACCCTCCACTTGGGGGACTTCGTCTCCCCCTTCGCCTTGGCCCCCTTTGCGCGGCTTCATTCTCCCCTTCACGCCGTCTACGGGAACAACGACGGCGAGCGACAGGGGCTGGCCGCCACCTTCGCCCGCCACGGCTGGCGACTCGCCGAGCGCCCGCATGAGTTGACACTCGGAAGGTGGAAGATCGCCATGCTCCACGAGCCGGGGCCGGTGGAGCGGTACGCCGCCCGAGGCGATTGCCGCCTGATCGCCTACGGCCATCTCCATAAACCGCACGAAGAGCGGCGGGGCGAGACCCTCATCGTCAGTCCCGGCGAAGGGTGCGGCTGGATCACCGGTGTGGCGCAGGTGGCGGTGGTCGATCTGGAAACGGGGGAGGTTAAATTTGAGATACTCGACATTTGACCATTGAACCGACGCAAAGACAGGGTAGTATGGGCAAACATGGACACGATGACCAGATAATAGGCCGACAGAAGGAGAGATGATTTAGCGAAATAACATAGAAATATGTTGAATAGTAATCATATGTAATAGGCACCTAATTACATAAAAGTTTAAAGTAATTGTTGACTCATTTAAATAAATGGTGGTAAGTTACTCCTAATTTCGGAACCTTCTCACGTGGTGGTGGAAGAACAGTGGCCGACAATCGTGTCTCGACTCATGACCTCAAGGAAGGTCTTACGCCGAACAACGTGCGCAAGATCAGAGAGTCAAAGATGATGAGCAAGGCCGAGCTTGCCCGCAAGACCGGCTTGTCGGTTCAGACCATTGACCGGGTTGAAAAGGGGCACTACTGTCGGCTGGATACCAAACGAAAAATCCTGCTGGCCTTGGGCCTCGACCTCGACGACCGTTCCGGCGTCTTCAAGGAAGAGCGCTGAATGGAACGGCCGATGCCAGTGAACAACGGGTGGGACTGAAGAACGTGTTACCGTTTCTCGAAAAACCGTTCCTGAGCCTCGACATCGGCTCCTCCTCTGTCAAGCTTGCCCTTCTCAAGAAGGGGCCGCGGGGGTTCGAGCTGGTCAATTTCGGCATGATCCCCCTTCCGGCCGACGCCATCGTCGACGGCGAGGTGGAGAGCCCCGAGGCGGTCTCGGAAGCCATAATGAACCTGCTCAAGGCCGAAAAGATCCCCAAAGGGATCAAGCAGTGCGTCTTTTCGGTCTCCGGCCAGTCGGTCATCATCAAGAAGATCACCGTCCCGCTGATGAGCGAGGACGATCTGGCCGACTCCATCCAGCAGGAGGCGGAGCAGTACATCCCCTTCGACATCGACGAAGTCAACGTCGACTTCCAGATCGTCAAGGCTGAAGGCGCCATCCCCAAAAAGGGAGAGAAAGCCGGCGCCGACGACGACCGCCAGATGGACGTCCTGCTGGTGGCCGCAAAAAAGGAAATCATCGCCCAGCAGAGCGAGATCATCGCCGCCGCCGGGCTGAAACCGACCATCGTCGACCTGGACGTCTTCGCCCTCGAAAACGGCTTCGAGATCGCCTACGGCATCGACCCGGACGACACCGTCGCTCTGGTCAACATCGGCGCCTCGGCGACCAACATCAACATCATCGAGACCGGGATCACCGCCTACACCCGCGACGTGCAGGTGGGGGGGAACACCATCACCGAAGCGATCCAGAAAAACATGAACGTCGGCTTCCGCGACGCCGACCGCTACAAGCTGGGGCATCTGGACGAGGGGGTCAAGCCCTCCGACGTGGCCACCTACATCAAGAAGGGGGTCGCCACCCTCTGCGAAGAGCTGACCAAGACCTTCGACCTCTACTCCCGCACCTCCGAATCGCGGGTGCGCCGGATCTATTTGGCCGGCGGAACCGCCCAGATGGACGGGATCGACCACCTGGTGGGCGCCGAACTGGGGCTCACCTGCGAGGTCATCAACCCCTTCCGGAGCATAAAGTACAACCCGAAGGTGTTCGACGGCGAATACCTGCAGAAAGTGGCGCCCTCGGCGGTGATCGCCCTGGGGCTGGCGTCGCGGAGGCTTGACGACAAATGATCAGGATCAACCTCCTCGCCGACCGGCACGCCAAAGACCGGCTGCTCATCCAGCAGCAGGTGGTTCTGGGAAGCATGCTGATCGTCGGCGCCCTGGTTCTGGGGCTCCTCTGGTACCAGGCCCTCTCCGCCCAGATCGACCAGGCCCGCTCCGACATCCAGATGGCCGAACAGGAGCTCTCCAAGCAAGACGCCATCCGCGCCGAAGTGCGGAGGATGGAAGAGGAAAAGGACCGGCTGGAGAACATCAAGAAAGCCATCGCCGACCTGACCGCCATCAAGGCCGGCCCGACCCTGGCGCTGGACAACGTCAACGTCCTGCTCCCCAAGGAAATGTGGCTGACCGCGGTCAACGACACCAGCGGTAGCATGACGCTGTCGGGCTTCTCCTTCTCCAACACCGCCGTGGCCCAGTTCATGAAGAACCTGGAAGAGTCGCCCGAGTTCACCACCGTGGCCCTCAAGGAGATCACCCAGGCCACCGTCGGACAGGAGACCCTCCAGCAGTTCACCGTCACCTGCTGGACCATCCTGGGCAAGAAACTGGCCGACGAAAAGGCCCGCCGCGACGCCGAAGCGGCCGCCGCCGCCAAGGCGGCCCCGAAGAAAAAGAAATAAACCGCACAACGCGCAGAAGACAAGAGGAATCCCGTGGATCTGGACAAGCTCTTCGAGAAGATCCCGTACGAGCGGCTCTACCCGATAAAGCCGTGGCAGCGGATGGGCGCCCTTGCGGCCGTGGCCCTGTCGCTCTTCGTGGCGATCTACTTCACGCTCATCCAGGGGCAGTTCGGGCAGATCGCCCAGCTCGAAAACGACCTGACCGAAATCAAGCGCAAGATCGACGAGAACCTGAAGCATATCCAGAAACAGGGGAAGCTCAAAGAGATGATCGCCCAGCTCAACGGCGACCTGGAGCTGGCCAAGCGGCAGCTCCCCACCGAGCAGGAGATCCCCGAGCTTCTGGAGCAGATATCCAACCTCGGCACCCAGTTCGGGCTGGAGTTTCTGACCTTCCGCCCCAACGCCGAAGTACGCAAGGATTTCTACGCCGAAGTGCCGGTCACCCTGAAGATCACCGGCGGGTTCCACGACACCCTCAAGTTCTTCGACGAGATCTCCCATCTCCCCCGGATCGTGACCATCAACAATCTTGGCATGCGCACCGAAGCTCCCAAAGCCAAGGGGACGGCCCCCAGCGGGGGAAAAAGTAACGAACTGCAGGTGGAATGCCAGGCTGTGACCTATCGGTATATCGAAGGTTCGGAAAAGATCGGAAACGCGGCCGAAGATCCGACGAACGCGGAAAAACCGAAACGATAACCAGGACTGGCCACGGACGACCGGCGAGCGCCGGACCGACCGGGCCGATATAAAGAAGACGCTATGGCGCGGAACGTACTGATCATCGTCGCACTGGCCTTGGCCGGGTACTTTGCGTACTCGTGGTACGGGGCGAAGCCGGAGGTCCCGGCGACCCAGGGGGTAAGCGACTCCTTCTCCGCCTTCACGCAGGCCGTGCAGCAGGGGAACCAGTCGGCCGCCGCCAACGCCGTCGCCGCCACCTTCTCCGACGAGAAGCTCTCCCGGCAGGACTTCCTGAAGGTGCTGGCCGTTCCCCGGAAGATGTACAAAACCACCATCCGGGGGATCAACATCGAAGGGGACGCCGCCCTGATCGACTACACCCGGCTGGAGCAGCGGGGCGAGGGAGAGGCCGAGCCCTTCACCGTCCAGGTGAAACGGGAGCGGTGGGTCCGCGATCCGGCCACCACCGACCAGTGGAAACTGGCCAAACTGGCCGACGACGACACGTGGATGCGGACCACCGACATCCCCGCCGCCACCGCCGTCGCCGTCCCCGAAGGGGAAAAGGAGAGCGTGTTGGCCGACGTACAGAAAGAAGCCGCCATGTCGGCGGCCATGAAACAGGGAGAGCGGTACAACCACGTCGGCAAGCGGGATCCCTTCGTGGCCCTCATCGACGCCGGACCCGCCTCCGTCGCCGCCAAGGTCTGCGACCCGGAACGCCCCCGCGAGCTGCTGGAAAGCTTCGATCTGGGCGCCATGAAGCTGACCGGCATCATCGAGGCGGCCCAGGGCTACGTGGCCCTCATCGAATCGCCCGACGGCAAGGGCTACACCGTGGCCAGCGGCATGTACATGGGCAAGAATTGCGGGCTGGTGCAGGACATCCAGGCCGATTACATGAATATCAATGAAAAAGTCAAAAAACCGGGAGCCGACTCGAACGTCTTCATCGACGTGCCGAGAACGCTTGAACTGAGACCGTAGGAGGATCTGTCCCGTGAAGGAGCATATACAGCGGTCATTGACTCTCCTGCTGGCGGTGGCCTTGGCCACGTCCGCATGCGCCACCGGCCAGACCGGCCAGGCGGGCAGGGAGACGGCGCCGACCGCCGTTGAGGCGGCCAAAGGGGCCGTTGTGTCGGACATCCAGGCCTCGGTCGAGGACGAAGTGGTCACCGTGACGGTCTCCGCCACCGGACCCCTCTCCTACACCGCCTTCGAGTTGGACGATCCCTCGCGGATCGTGCTCGACATGAACGGCGTCGACCTCTCCCGGTTCACCTCCGTCATCCCGCTCGACAACGGGTTGGCCCAGGCGATCCGCCCCTACTACTTCGCCGCCAGCAACGACGGGCGGATCGAAGTCGACCTGGGGCGTCCGGCCACCTTCAACATCGACGACACCGCCGCCAACCAGCTGATCGTCACCATCCGCCCCGCCGCCGTCGCCGAGACCCCGGTGGCCGTCCCCGCTCCCGTGGCCGCCGAGGCCGCCCCGGCGATGGCCGAGGCCGCCCCGGTCGAAGCCCCGGCTACCATGGAAGTCGCAGAGCCCGCCCCCATGGCCGCCGAGGCCGCTCCGGCGGAAGCCCCCGCTCCCATGGCCGCCGCAGACCCGATCAGCGAGCTGATCGTCGAACCGGCCGGGCCGGTCGATGACGGCGCCTACCGGATCACCGAAGTCGGGTTCGAACAGCGCGGGAAAATGGCCCGCATCATCATCGCCACCAACAGCGACGAGCCGATCTTCGAACTGCTCAACCGCCCGGCCCTCAAGCGGCTCACCATCGACCTGCCCGGCGCCACCATCGGCAAGGAGCAGGAGCGGGTCATCTCGGTCGACTTGGACGAATCGCCGGTCAAGACCGTGGCCGCCTTCCAGTTCCGCGGCGGCAAGAAACCGATGGCCAAGGTGGTGGTCAACCTCGAAGAGACGCAGTTGCACAACCTCTACCGGAAGGACCGCCAGGTCATCCTCGACATCGGCGACGAGGCGGTGCTGGCCCTGGCCAGCGAGGCCCCCAAGGAAGAGCCGGTCATCGTCGAACCGATCACCGGCGCTCAGGAAGACTTCTCCGGCGCCCCGATCTCGCTCGACTTCCAG
>JADGCD010000147.1 GCA_015229165.1 Nitrospinota bacterium
GATCCTGCGCCTGTCGCTGGGGCTGGCGGCGTGGAAAGGGTACGACGCCGAGAACCGGTGGGCCGTCCGTTGCAATCCGTCGTCGGGGAACCTGCACCCCACCGAGGGATATATCGTCGTCGGCGATCTCCCCGGCCTCCCCGGCGGGGTCTACCACTACCGCCCCAAAGAACACGCGCTGGAACGGCGGATGACCCCCAGCGCCGATTTCACGAAGCGCTCCTTCGGGCGGCTCTTCGTCGCCCTCTCGTCGATCCACTGGCGTGAGGAATGGAAATACGGGATGCGGGCGTTTCGCTACTGCCAGCACGACGTCGGTCACGCCGTGGCCGCCTTCGCCTATGCCGCCGCCGGGCTCGGCTGGCAGGCTCGCCACGTCGCCAACGTGGCCGACGCTACGGTGGCCCGGCTTGTCGGTCTCGACCGGGCCGCCGATTTCGACGGCGCCGAGCGGGAGAGCCCCGACCTGATCCTGCAAATCGAGCCGGGGCGGGGGCATCTGTCGAAAGTGACCGTCGAGATGGTCGACGCCCTCGCCGACGCCGCCATGAACGGAGCGTGGCAAGGCCGGGCCAACCCCCTCTCCCCTCGGCATCTGCACACATGGCCTGCGGTGGAGGAGGTGAGCGACGCCACCATGAAGCCTTCCACCGACGAGAAGCCGTGGAGCGCGCCTCCCCCGAAGGCGGTCTCCCCCACCGACTGCGTCACCCCTGCCGTCCCACTGATTCTCGGGCGTCGCCCGGTCCAGCGGTTCGACGGCCGGACGCCGCTGTCGGCCCGGTCGTTCTTCCGCATCCTCGACATGACCCAGCCCCGCCAGAAGGTCGTCCCCTTCGATACCCTCCCCTGGCGCCCGTTCATCGACCTGGCCCTCTTCGTCCATAACGTCGAAGGGGTGACGCCGGGACTCTATGCGCTGGTCCGGGACGCCGAAGGTTTCAACGGCCTGAAGGCCGATCTCTCCGCCGAATTCGCGTGGGCGGCGGTCGAAGGCGCCCCGTCGCATCTTCCCCTCTTTCGGCTGGCGGCGGCTGACCTGCGCCGCGACGCCATGACGCTCTCCTGCCGTCAGGAGATCGCAGGGCTCTCGGCCTTCTCGCTGGGGATGCTGGCACGGATGGACGACGCGCTGGCGCCGGGGCCGTGGGGATACCGGCGCCTCTATTGGGAGGCGGGGATGATCGGGCAGGTTCTCTATCTCGAAGCCGAGGCCGCCGGAGTGCGTGGGACCGGCATCGGCTGTTTCCACGACGACGAGGTTCACCGGCTACTGGGGCTAACCGGGCCGCAACGCCAATCGATCTATCACTTTACGGTCGGAACGCCGGTGGAGGACGCCCGGCTCCGAAGCGATCCCCCTTATTTGGCGGAATGAGGCGATGTATTGGTGAATATGTAGGTATCCATATTGCTATTTAGACATTCTGGTGTAATGTTAAAGGGAGATGGATTGGAACAAGTATCGAACAGCAATGGGAACAGCAGGAAAACTCATCGCCGCGGTGACGCTGGCGTTGGTCGGCGGAACGGCCTGCGATCTGGCCGACGACGCCCGGGCCGCCTCGACCGTCGCCCCCCGGAAGGTCACCTATAACGACAGCGACGAGCGGAACGCCTACGCCTACGGAACCCCCTCCCCCGAACGGCGGACCCTGGTCGTTCAGGTGACCCGGGAACAGCGGATGCGTTACTGCAAAGAGATGTTCGGCGCCGAGGGAATCGACCCCACCGCCCCCGCCTATCGCCCCGCTCCGGGGGATCTGTGCTACTCGGTCTGGAAAGAGACCGTCCTCGACCCCCAACTGGCCCGCTTCGCCGCCTATTATCGGAAATAAGTGGGGGGGATGTCCCCCTCGCGCCTGGCAGGTCGCCTGAAAACGTTATCGAGACAGGCGCGGCAAGGAGGAAGCAGGCGATAAAGCGGAATGTATATGCCAATACATGAGCCTTTTGAGCCTGATTACGACGCCGTAGCGGCAACGCAGATAGTTTTCCGGCGACGTGCTAACCACTGACGACCGGGCGGGTCAGTATCCAGTCCATCAGCCGCGTTGGCAGGAGCCCGCGTAGCGCGCCGAACAGTTTCGTCGGCGTGGTGACGTGGTAGTGGGACTTGGGGCGGTCGCTCTCCAGCGCGTCGATCAGCGCCGCCACCACCGTCTCCGGCCCCAGCGTGAACCGGCTGGTGGGGCCCGGTTTGGCCAGACGCTCCCGCATCGTCCGGTAGGTCGGGGCGTGGGGGGAGGAGGCTTCGTCCACGAACGCTTCGAACCGGGCCAACGAATTCTCCCGGAACCGGCTGACGATCGGTCCCGGCTCGATGATCGAAACCTGCACGCCGCTCCCCCGCAGCTCCAGGCGCAGGGTGTCGAACAACCCTTCCAGCGCGAACTTGCTGGCGTTGTAGGCGCCCCGCATCGGCATGGCCACCAGCCCCAGCACCGAGCTGTTCACCACGATCCGTCCATGACCGTTGCGGCGCATGGCGGGGAGGAGGAGCCCGGTCAGTTGGGCCGCGCCGAAGACGTTGGCGGCGAACTGCTCCTCGAAAGCCCGGCGGGGGAGGTCTTCCACCGCCCCGGTCTGGCCGAAGCCGCCGTTGTGGAAGAGGCCGTGCATCGCCCCCCCGGTGGCGTCGAGAAACCGCCCGACGGCTTCGTTGACGCTGGCTTCGTCGGCCAGGTCGAGCCGGAGACTCTCGAACCCTTCGGCGATCAGCCGGTCGACGTCGGCCTGCTTGCGGGCCGTGGCGAAGAGCCGGTAGCCCCGGTCGCGCAGCGCATGGGCGGCGGCGTAGCCGATGCCGCTGGAACAGCCGGTGACCAGGACCGGACCGCGCAAGGATTCGTTCTTCATGGGCGCATGGTAGCAGAAATGGGACATAATGCCGGAATGGAGCCGCTCATCATCCCCTGCCCCGCCAAGGTGAACCTGACCTTGCGGGTCGTCGGCAAGCGGGCCGACGGGTATCACGAGCTCGACTCGGTGATGGTCCCGCTCTCCCTGGCCGACACCCTGACCATCGCCCCCGCCGACGACGGAGAGATTCACTTCGCCTGCGACGATCCGGCGCTGGGGGGGGACGACAATCTGGTCGTCCGGGCGGCCCACGCCCTGCGCCACTTCACCGGCGCCGACGCGGGCGCCCGGCTGACCCTGACCAAACGGATACCGGTGGCCGCCGGTCTGGGGGGGGGGAGCTCCGACGCCGCCGGAGCGCTCCGGGGATTGCAACTGCTCTGGGACGTCTCCCTTTCCGAAGAGACGCTCCACCGGCTGGCCGCCTCGCTGGGGGCCGACGTCCCCTTCTTTCTCGACGGCATCGCCGCCCGGGCCGAGGGGATAGGCGACCGGCTGACCCCTCTGGGGCCCTTTCCGGTCGCTCATCTATTGCTGGTGAAACCGGCCTTTGGCGTCTCGGCCGCCGACGCCTACCGGAACGGTGCGTTCTCCTTCGCCCCCGATCCCGACCCGCTGGCGACGGTGACCGATCTCCTCTCCGGCGTCGCCGACCGGCAGGCGGGCAGGATGGTCAACGACCTTGCGGCGTGGGTAATGAAAGCCTATCCCGAACTGGCGCGCCTACGGGACGAAGTCGCCGCCGCCGACCCGGCCCCGGTGACGGTGATGATGAGCGGCAGCGGCCCGACGCTGTTCGCCCTCTACCGGACGGGGGACGACTGCCGACGGGCGGAAAGCGCGTTGCAAGGGATCGCCCCCTTCGTGCAGGCGGTCACGACGGCGTAGGGATTCCGCCGTCCCGTTCGCTGCCGGGCGAGAGCCTGCGAAGAAGATGGCAAGACAAGGGGGAGAGGGCGTCCATCGCGCCCGCCCGCGCAGGGGTGAGTAACGGAAAGGCGTCGAGACCCGAAGGGGCGAGATTCCCGCGCCTTGACCTGTCGAGGCCAAAGCGGGCGTAGACCGCGACGTGTGTCGATATCGTGAGGAAGAGGGCGAGCCTTCGCCCGTCAGTCGCCGAAGCCGACTTTCATCAGTTCGCCCATCGTCGAAATCCCCTTCACCACCTTGCGGGCGGCGATTTCGCGCAGCGGAATCATCCCCCCCGACAGGGCCGCCCGGCGGATATCCTGCGACGACGCCCCGTCGCCGATGAGCCGCCGGATTCCGTCGTCCACTTCCATCACCTCGTAGACCACCGTCCGCCCCAGATACCCGGTGTTCCGGCACTGGTCGCAGCCGGTCCCCTCCCGCAGGGTCAGCGTCTCCTTCTTCACTTTCACGCCGAACTGCGCCAGCCGCGCCCGGGAGACCTCCACCGGTCGCGCGCAATGGTCGCAGACCGTCCGGATCAGCCGCTGGGCGATCACCCCGATCAGCGCCGCGTTGATCTGATACGGCTTCAGCCCCAGATCCAGCAGCCGCGTCACCGAGGACGACGTGTCGTTGGTATGCAACGTCGTCAGCACCAGATGCCCCGTCAACGCCGCCTGGATGGCGTTCTCCGCCGTCTCCTGGTCCCGGATCTCCCCCAGCATGATGATGTCCGGGTCCTGCCGCAGGATCGTCCGCAGCGACGAGGCGAAGGTCATCCCGATGGAGGGCTGCACCGCCACCTGGTTGAACTCCTCCACCACCGTCTCGATGGGGTCCTCCACCGTCACCACGTTCCGGTCGGGGGTGTTGATCATCGACAGCGCCGAATAGAGGGTCGTCGTCTTTCCCGACCCGGTCGGCCCGGTCACCAGGACGATGCCGTGGGGGCGGTTCAGGAACCGCTCGATCTTGATCAGGTCTTCCGGGAAAAAGCCGATGCCGTCGAGGTCGCGCATCAGCATCTCCGGTTGCAGCACCCGCAGCACCAGCTTCTCGCCGAACGCCGTCGGCATGGTGGAGAGGCGCAGCTCCGCCGCCCCCTTGTCTTCGCCCCGCTCGATCCGGATACGCCCGTCCTGGGGACGGCGCTTCTCGGCGATGTTGAGGCGGCCCAGCATCTTGATCCGGGAGGAGACCGCCTGATAGACCCCCTTCGGAATCTGATAAACGTCGTGCAGCAGGCCGTCGATCCGGAACCGGACCAGGCACCACTCCCGCTTCGGCTCAAGATGGATGTCGCTGGCCCGCAGCTCGAAGGCGTAGTTGAAGAGATACTCGACGGCGTTCTTGATCGGGGCGTCGTCGCTGCCGATCTGGTCCGGCGAGGTGATCCGGTTGAGCTGTTCGAGGTTGCCGAGGTCGATGGAAGGGCCGGGGAGATGGGCGCCGTCCCGCATGGAGGCGTCGATGCCGAAGAACTCGTGGATGATCCGCTCGATCTCCGACGGCGCCGAAAGGACCAGCGACAGCTCCCGCCCGGTGGCCCGGCGGACCCCCTCCAGAGGCTCCCCCTGCTCCGGATCGGCCACCGCCACCACCAGCTTCCCCTCCCGCTCGTAGAGGGGAAGGATGAGATGCT
>JADGCD010000148.1 GCA_015229165.1 Nitrospinota bacterium
CCGCAAGAAGCGGTGGTCGAATCCCCCTTCGAGTTGTCGCTCGACCATGACGACCTTCCCCCGGTCAAGGCGGTCGAACCGCCGGTCGTGGAGATCGTCGTCGCCGAGCCGGAAGTGGCGTTCGAACCGGCGTTGTCGCTGGAGGAGGACGCCCCCGTCGAGGAAATGGTGGGGCTGACCGTCGAGCCGCCGCAAGAAGCGGTGGCCGAGACCCCGGATGAGCCAATGGTCGAAACGCCCGAAGTCGTCGCGTCTGCGCATGACGACCATCACCCGACCGTGGCGGTGGAGGAGCCGGTTGCGCCCCGTATCGACGCCGGACCGAAGGCGTCGCTCGATCTGGCGCTCCTGGTGGCGGAGGACGATGCGCCGGTCGAAGAGATCGTCGTCCGGTCCGGCGCCCACCATCTTACCCTGCTGGCGACGCAGGAACGGATGGCGGCGGCGCTCGAACGGGCGGTCGAGGCGCGGCAGGGAGACGAACGGGTCGCCGCGGCGCTGGAAGGGGTTGCGCAGGCGCAACGCCAGTTCGCCGAAGCCCTCCAGCGAAACACCGAGACGCTGGCCGGGCTGATGAGCCTGCTTGTCGAGAACCGGGCGCGGGGCGCCGCCCCTCTCCCTGGCCCCGTCGAGGATAAACGTCAGCCCGCCCCTCCGGGGGAAGCGCCCCGGACGCGGCGCAAGGAAGATATTCGGGAGTTTTACAAATTCGGCGAGGACAAGGTCGCACAGCTCGAAATCAACGGACAAGGAGACGTGGTCGTCCTGAACAAGGGATGACCACCCCGGGCGGCTCCGACAGGAGCCACCGGCATACGGAGGGAACATGGGGCGAACGATGAGGCGGCGGGCGGCGGGACGGGACGAACCCAAATTGGTCGGGCCGTCCGGCGCCGTGGCGGAAGAGGGCGAGCTCGATTTTGTCACCTACTGGAAGCTCTTCAACGAGCACAAGTGGAGCGTGCTGGCGCTGGCGGCGTTGGCGGGGCTCATCGGGGCGCTGACCGCCTATTCCCTGCCGCCGGTCTACCAGGCCAAGGTGTCCATCCTCATCGAGCCGGAAAATCCCAAGCTGATCTCCCTGAACCCGGGCGAAACCGCGGCCAACGGCGACCTCTTCTACCAGACGCAGCGGGACATCATGAAGTCCCGGGCGGTGGCCGACGCGATCATCACCAAGCTCAAGCTGGAGGGCCATCCGGAGTTCGAGAAGTTGGGGCGCAAGGGGGAGGAGGAGGCGGGAACGTTCATGGGGGTGTCGCTGCCGTGGATGGATCGGACCCCGCTTTCGCGCGCGGAAGGGGAGGCCCGGTTCCGCCGCAGCCTCGTTAACGTGGTGCAGGAGCGGCTCTCGGTCGGCATCTCCGGCGAGAGCCAGATCGTCTCCATCGGGTTCGAGGCCGAAGATCCCCAACTGGCCGCCGACGGCGCCAACATGGCGGTGCAGGCCTACATCGAGCTGGGGCTGGAGACGCGGCTCGTGGCGGCCAAGCAGGCTACCGGCTGGCTTACAAAGCGGCTGGCCGAGCTGACGGAAAAGGTCACCGAGTCGGAGAACGCCCGGCAGCAGTTCCTGGAGCAGGAGGGGATCGTCGACTCGACCAGCGCGCGGGAGATCAGCAGCGGCAAGCTGGGGGGAATCACCGAAGGGCTGGTGGCCGCCCAGACCAAGCGGGTGGAGGCGGAGATCGCCTACAACCAGGTGGAGGAGGCCCGCCGCCGGGGGAGCTACGAATCGCTGCGGTTCATCGCGGAGCAACCGCTGGTCCAGCGGCTCAAGGAGGAGGAGTCCCGGCTGGCCCGCAACGTGGCCGAGCTGGCGGAACGGTACGGGGAGAAACATCCCAAACGGATCGCCGCCTCCGCCGATCTGGAGATCGCCCGCAAGCGGATCAACGTGGAGATCTCAAAGCTTGTCGAGGGGGTGCGCAACGAATACATGGCCGCCGTCAAGAACGAGCGTGAGCTGGCCCGGATGGCCGAAGACCTGAAGAAGAACCTCCGGACCGAGGGGGTCAAGGAGTTCCAGATGGCCAAGCTGGAACGGGAGGTGGAGACCAACCGGAAGCTGTACGAAATGTTCCTGACCCGTTTCAAGGAGACCTCCGCCACCGAGAACGAGTCGGTGACCAACGTCCGGATCATCGATCCGGCCATCCCCCCCACGGAGGCGGCCAAGCCGAAGAAAGGGCAGATCATCGGGGTCTCCTGCATGCTCGGCTTCCTGCTGGGGATTCTCTTCGCCTACGTCCGCGAGAACCTGAAACGGACCTACGCTAACGCCGTGGAGCTGGAAAAGGGGCTGGGGATTCCGACGCTGGGCGCCCTGCCGACCCTCAAGCAGAAGAAGGGGGAGATCTCCCACCCGGAGTTTTACGCCCTCTCCCATCCCCAGTCCCATTTCGCCGAGGCGGTCAACAACATCACCACCGCCCTGCAGTTCTCGAACTTGGACCATCCCCCGCAGGTGGTGCTGGTCACCTCGTCGTTGCCGGGGGAGGGGAAATCGACCCTCTCCTGCAACCTGGCGGCCGCCCTTTCCCGGATGGGAAAGACGCTACTGATCGACCTGGACCTGCGCAAGCCGGGGCTCGACCATCTGCTGAAGATCGAGATGCGCGGCGGCCTGACCCATCTGGTCTCCGGGCAGTCCGATCTGGCCGAGACCCTCTTCGCCATGAAGATGTCCAACAGCGGGTCGAGCGAATCCCGGTTCTATCTGCTCGGCTCCGGCGTGTTGCCCGCCAATCCGCTGGAGTTCCTGTCGGCCAAGCGGTTCGCCGAGACCATGGCCGGGCTTCGGACCCAGTTCGATTACATCGTCATCGACTCCGCCCCGGTCCTCCCCTACAGCGACGCCATCACGCTGGGGCATATGGCCGACGAGGTGATCCTGGTCGTCCGGGCCGGGCATACCCATACCGACCTGGTCAAGGAGACCATGCGCCGCCTGACGCAGGCCAACATCGTTCCGTTGGGGGGCGTCCTGACGCAGGCCGACCCGGAATCGGACCACGGCTACGGCGGCTACTATTACTACCAGCGGGAAGGGTACGCCGACCCGCCCAAACCGGCGTGAGGGGAGGGGCGCGCACGCGCCACCCATGATCGACATACACAGCCACATTCTCCCCGGCGTCGACGACGGCGCCCGGACCCTCGGGCAGGCGTTGACGATGTTGCGCATGGCCGCCGACGACGGGGTGACGGTTCAGGCTCTGACGCCCCACATCAACGCCATGTACAAGAACCGCCCGGAGGATCTGCGCGCCGCCTTCGACCGGTTCGTGGCCGATGCGTCGGGAATCGGCGTGGAGCTGAGGCTGGCGGCGGAGATCGCCGTCTCCCCCGAAATCCCGGGGATGATCGCCGGGGAGCGGATGCCCTGGGTCGGCGCCTGGGAGGGACGACCTGCATTTCTTTTGGAGTTTCCCGCCACCCTGATCCCCGCCGGCAGCCTGCGACTGGTCGGTCGGCTCGTCGCATCGGGCGTGACCCCAATTGTGGTCCACCCGGAGCGGAACCGGCAGTTCCAGGCCGATCCGACCCTGCTGGCCGACTATGTGAAGGAAGGGTGCCTCGCCCAAATCACCTCCGGCTCCATCGCCGGGGAGTACGGGCGGACGCCGTTCCAAACCGCCATCCGGATGACGGAGGAGGGGTGGGTCCACTTCCTTGCGACCGACTGCCATGACGAGACCCATCGTCCCCCCGGGATGAAGGCCGGACTCCGGCAGGCGGAAGAGATTCTCGGCAAAGAGGGGGCCCGTGCGCTGGTCATGGCGAACCCCTCCCGACTGCTCGGCTTGGCCACCAAGGAGGCCCCATGAACGTGACGATGCGGGTACTGTCCGCCGCAGGGGGCGCCGCCGCGTGCGGCCTTGCCCTGTGGGCCGGTCTGTGGGGGGCGGCCGACGCCAGCGCCCGGACCGCGAAAAACGAGGTCGCCCGGTGGGAGCAGGGGGGGGCGATCCCGCGAGACGCCGACCCGGACGCCACGCTGGCCGTCGCCCTGCGGGCGGTGGAGCGGGATCCGCAAAACGGCGACTACCGGATGCTGGTCGGCAAGATCCACGAGTGGAAGGCCGTCGCCCATCCGGTCTGGAGCAGCCCCGCCCGACGGGAGCGGGACGAGGCGGTCCGCTGGTATCGCCAAACGGTGGCCCTGCGTCCCTCCGACAGCCTGGCGTGGGTCTCGCTTGCGCAGAGCCGCTTTTTCAACCAGAGACTCGACGCCGAGACCTTCGGCGCGTTGGAGCGGGCGGGAATCTTCGGCCCGTGGGAGGAGGTCACCCAGCTCAAGGCGGCGTGGCTGGGCATGGCCCTCTGGAACAACCTCCCCGAACCGCTTAAAGACGCCCATCGCCGCTCCCTGCAACGGATGTTCATGTTCCACAAGCTGGTGTACCAACTGACGGTCATGGCCTACCAGTTCGACTGGCTGGACGAACTGCGGGGACTGACCGACGACCCCCGGGCGCACGAAGTGATCGAGCGGCAGGTCGGATGGCTCAAGGAGGGGACCAGTGGAAACCAGTACTAACAGCGGTCGGCGTTGGAACGAAGGGGGAGACACCCTTCTTTTTATCGGCTTCCTGTCGCTGATCGCCTGGATACCGATCCCGCTGGGCTCCAACCGGGCGTGGGCCTGGTCGCTGATGGAGGTGTGGGCCTACGGGCTGGTGGGAATCTGGCTGATCATGCAGGCGGTTCGGCCGAAGCGGTTGCCGTCGGCCCTGCGTTCGGCCCGCTGGTCGCTGCTGTTTCTGGGGCTCTGGCTCGCCTACACCCTCCTGCAGGCCCTGCCGCTGCCGGCGGCCCTGGTGTCGGCCATGAACCCGGCCGCCTACGAACTCTACCGCTACGCCCTCGGCCTCGACATGGGGGAGAGCATATCCCTCTCCGTCGACCGGCGGGCCACGCTGGGGCAGTTCCTGCTGGCCGGAAGTTACGGGGCGATCTATCTGCTGACCCTTCTGCTGGTCACCAGCCGCGCCCGGTTGACGCTGACCATGACCGTGGTGATGTTCGTGGGGCTGGCGGAGGCGGTCTACGGGCTTTTCAACACCCTTTCCGGGACCGAGATGATCGGCTGGATGAAGAAGGAAGCCTATCTGGGGGACGTGACCGGCACCTATGTGAACCGGAACCACTTCGCCGGACTCATGGAGATCGCCATACCGGTGGCCATCGGACTGCTCATCGCCGAGAAGAACATCCACCACTACCACCCCACCTGGGGGCGGCGGCTGGCGGGGGTGGGGACGGCGCTGCTGGAGGCGCGGGGCAGGCTGGCCCTCTATATCGTCATCATGTTCGCCGCCCTGTTCCTCTCCGGCTCCCGGGGGGGGAGCGCCTCGCTGATCGTTTCGGTGACCGCTCTTTTGG
>JADGCD010000149.1 GCA_015229165.1 Nitrospinota bacterium
CTCGATGGAAAGCTTCGCCGCCTCGTAGACCGACAGGATGCGGATGTCGAGCCCTTTGGTCTCGTGCTCCTTCAGGTAGGCGTCGACCTTTTTCTTCATTTCGATGTGATGCTCGCGGTCGGCGTCGAGCCAGAAGACCGCCGGCATCCCGGAGGCCCGGGCGCGGGTAACGGCCAGCTTGACCCAGTCGCGGATCGGGGCGTCCTTCACGAAGCAGGCGCGCCAGATGTCCCCCGCCTCGACGCCGTTTTCGAGGATGACCTTGCCGTCGGCGTCGACGATCCGGATGGTCCCGTCGGCGGCCGCCTCGAAGGTGGTCGGGTGGGAGCCGTATTCCTCGGCCTTCTGGGCCATCAGGCCGACGTTGGGGACGGTTCCCATGGTGGCCGGGTTCAGCGCCCCGTGGGCGATGCAGTTCTCGATGGTGGCCTGGTAGAGCGGGGCGTAGGAGTGGTCGGGGATGACGAACTTGGTGTCCTGCTGCTTCCCGGCGGCGTCCCACATCTGGCCCGAGGCCCGGATGGCGGCCGGCATGGAGGCGTCGATGATGACGTCCGACGGGACGTGCAGGTTGGTGATCCCCTTGTCGGAATCGACCATGGCGATGGGGGGGCGCTTGGCGTAGACCGCCTGGATGTCGGCTTCGATCTCGGCCTGCTTATCGGCGGGCAGGGACTTGATCTTCCCGTAGAGGTCGCCCAGGCCGTTATTGACGTTGACCTTCAGCTCGGCCAGGGTGGCGGCGTGCTTGGCGAATACGTCCTTATAGAAGACCTTCACGAAGTGGCCGAACATGATCGGGTCGGAGACCTTCATCATGGTGGCCTTCAGGTGAACCGAGAAAAGGACCCCACGGGCCTTGGCGTCGTCGACCTGCTCCTCGATGAACTTCACGAGGGCGTTCTTGGAGAGGTAGGTGGCGTCCACGATCTCGCCGGCCTGCAGCTTGAGTTTGTCCTTGAGGCAGGTGACGCTCCCGTCCTTGGCGACGAACTCGATCTTGGCGACGGTGGCGGCGGCCATGGTGGTCGCCTTCTCGTTGGAGGCGAAGTCGCCGCTGGTCATGGTGGCGACGTGGGACTTGGAGTCTTTCGACCAGGCGCCCATGGAGTGGGGGTGCTTTCTGGCGTAGCTCTTCACCGCGCCGGGAGCCCGCCGGTCGGAGTTCCCCTCCCGCAGCACCGGGTTGACCGCGGAGCCAAGCACTTTGGCGTACCGCTCCTTGACGGCCTTTTCGGCGTCGTTGGCCGGGTTCTCCGGGTAGTCGGGGATGGCGTACCCCTTCTCCTGAAGCTCCTTGATGGCCGCCTTCAACTGCGGCACCGAGGCGGAGATGTTGGGCAGTTTGATGATGTTCGCCTCGGGGGTGTTGGCCAGCTCTCCGAGTTTGGTCAGCTCGTCGTCAATTTTCTGGTCGGCCCGCAGGTTTTCCGGAAAATTGGCGATGATCCGCCCAGAAAGGGAGATGTCCCGGGTCTCCACGGAGACCCCGGCGGTCTTGGTGAAGGCCTGCACCACGGGGAGCAGCGAATAGGTCGCAAGCGCCGGGGCTTCGTCAATTTCGGTCCAGATGATCTTCGACGTTGACATGCTTTCCTCTTTATACCTTTCGTTGAAAACGGTCGGTCGTTCAGGGCGAAAAACCGAATGCCGGAGGATGATACCATAAAACAATTACGCCACAAGGGCCAACAGGAGAAGACCCCATGGGAACCGGACCGATGCCGACGCTGTTCGTCTCCCACGGGGCGCCGACCATGGCCGTCGGGGAAGGACCGGGCGCTCTCCAAATGCGACGGGCGGGGACGACCCTTCCCCGTCCCACGGCGATCCTGATGGTCTCGGCCCACTGGATTGCGCCTGCCCCCACCTTCGCCACGGCCCCCCGTCCGGCCACCCTCCACGACTTTCGCGGGTTCCCCCGGTCGCTCTACGAGCTTTCGTACCCGGCCCCGGGCGCCCCGGAGGTGGCCCGGCTCGGGGCCGACCTGCTGGAGGCGCACGGAATCGCCTCGGCCCTCGACCCGGAGCGGGGGTTCGACCACGGGGTCTGGTCCCCCCTCATGCTCCTCTACCCGGGGGCCGATATCCCGGTGGTCTGCCTGTCGCTTGCCGCCTCGCTCGACCCGGCGCGCCATCTGGCTATGGGGCGGGCGTTGGCGCCGTTGCGGGAGCGGGGGGTGATGATCGTGGCCAGCGGCGGGGCGACCCACAATCTGGGAGAGGTCGATCCGGCGGGGGGAACGCCCCCCGACTGGGCGGTGGCCTTCGACCGATGGCTGGCCGAAAGGCTCGAAGCGGGGGACGTCGACGGTCTCGTGGACTGGGAGCGGTCGGCGCCCCACGCGATGACGGCCCATCCGACGCCGGAGCATTTCGTCCCGCTGCTGGTGGCCGTGGGGGCGGCGGGGGACTCGTTCGCGGCGCAACGGCTGGTCGACGCCTTCGAATGGGGGTCGCTTTCGCTGGCGGCCTGGCGCTTCGAGGAGCCGACGATGTATCCATGATGCGCGCCGCCCGGCAGGATCGACGGCGAGGCGTTTCGACGCTTACGCGGGGAGATAGCGGCGCAACGCCGGGACGAAGTTGGCCTCCGTCACCGGCTTGATGACGAAGTCGCTGGCGCCCTTTTGCATCCCCTTCTGGCGCAGGTCGAGTTGGTCCCGGGGGCCCACCGTCCAGGCGGCGGTGGCGACGATGATCGGCACATGGTCCAGGGCCGGATTCTTTCGCACTTCCTCGATGAACGCAAACCCGTCCACCACCGGCATCTGGATGTCGGTCACGATCAGGTCGGGAATCCCCCGGGCCAGCGCCGCCAATCCTTCCCTGCCGTCGATCGCCTCCACCGTGTCGACCCCGTCGAGCCCGATGGCCAGGCGGCGCATCATCTGCCGGTGGGCCGGTTCGTCCTCCACGATCAGGACCACCCGCTTCACCACCGGCAGGGTGATGGTGAACCGGGTTCCCTGCCCCGGAGCGGAAGCGACCGTCAGCGTCCCCCGGTGGGCCTGGACCACGTCGGCGGCGAAGGGGAGTCCCATGCCGCTCCCCTTCTCCCCGGCGGTGCCGAAGCTGCTGGTGCGGACCTCCTGCCGGAAAAGATCGGGCAGGAACGACGGGTCGACCCCGACCCCGGTGTCGGCCACCGACAGGCGGTTCCCCTCCTCCGTGGCGACGACGACCTTTCCCCCGGGGGGGGTGAACTTGATGGCGTTGGAAAGGAGATTGGCCAGCGCCTGTCCCAGCAGGGCCGGATCGGCGAAAAACCGGACCGGCGTGGCCAGTTCGGTCTCGATGACGACCCCTTTCTTCTCCGCCGCCGGGAGGACGTTTTCGATCTGCCGCTGGACCAGGACGAGGGGGTCGAGAAACTCCTTGCGGGGGGCCAGCGTCCCTTCGCTGATGCGGGAGTGGTCGAGAATCTGGTTGATAAAGCCGATCAGCCCCTCCACCGACGCCGCCGACTTGGCGACCAGCGTCCGCCGAAGCTCCGGGTCGAGGTCCCGGTCCTCCTGCAAAAGCCTGAGGACCGAAAGCACCCCCGAGAGGGGGGATTTGAGGTCGTGCGAGACCAGCGATACGAACCGCCCCTTGAGGAAGTTGGCCTGGTCGGCTTTCTGCTTGGCCTCGGTCAGGTCGTTGAACGCCCGCATCCGCTCGGTGACGTCGTAGGTGATGCCGTGGACCACCCGCCGCCCGTCGGGACGCCGCTCCGCCCGGAGGCGCAACGCCACGAAACCGTCGGTCCCGTCGGCCCGGCGGACGCGCAGCTCCCCCGACAGGGTCTCCTCGACCAGCGCCCGCTCCAGCAGATGATGGAGGTTCCCCTGGTCGTCGGGGGGGAGGAACCGCTCCTCGAACGCGGCGGGGGTCATGACCCCCACCACCGGGTCGAGCGTCTCGTCCCCCATGACCAGATGGAACCGCTCGCCGAGGGTCATCAGGCCGGTGGCCTCATCGAACCGCCACGAGGCGATCCCCGCCACGTCCATCGCCTCCAGCAGGAGCGACCGGCTCTCCCGCAGCGCCTGCTCCCCCGCCCGGCGGGTCGTCAGATCCCGCAGCGCCACCACCCGGGCGTTCCCCCCGTTGTAGGGAACCGTCCGCCCCTCCACCTCCACCGGGATCCGCCGGTCCCCCGGCAGCAGCAACTCAATCTCGTACGGTTCGTCGGCGCTGGAGGCCAGCCGACGCCCCACCTCCTCCCGGTATTCGGGGGCGATGAAGGCGGACACGTGGGCGCCAACCATCGTCTTCGGGGGGACGCCGACGATCTCGCATATCTTGTCGTTGACGTCGAGGACGATGCCGTCCCGGTGGATCAGCACCCCCTCGGCGGTTGCCCGGGCGAGTATCTCGAACCGTTCCCGGGCCCCTTCGGCTTCGGCCACCAGTTCGGCGTTCTGGAAGCGCATGCCCAGCGAGGCGGCCACCATGGCCGAGAAACGGCGCGAGGCCACCGACAGGGCCGCCACGAAAACCGCCAGCAGGAACCCGGCGGCCACCCCCACCCCACCGGTCAGGATGTAGCGCAACGCCAGCGGCAGCAACGACAGGGCGGCGAAGGTGGGCCCCACCGCCGGATAGGTGGGGTAGGAGAAGACCCCGCCTACCGCCAGCCCGCTGGCGATGATGAAGTAGAAGGCCTGATGGGCCGAAGAATCGGCCACGAAAAGGAAGAGCCCGGCGTAGCCCCATATCGTTCCCGAAGCGACAATCCCCACCATGAAGCGGCGGCGCCACCGGTGACACTCCTCCCCCACCGGGTCGCAGGCGACATAGCGGCGCGCATGCAGCCATCGCCCCCCGGTGACCGCAAGGATCAGCCCCCCCCACGGGAGAAGATGTTCGGTCGGAACATGCCCCCAGACCGCCCCGCCGTAGGCCACGGCGCAGATAAAGGCGGCGACGATGCTCGACGTGGCGTTCCGGAAGAGGAGGTCGGTCCCCTCCTTCAGCAGCAGGCGCTCCCGCATGACGGCGTCGTGAAGCGTCACGTCGAAAGGATGCTCGCGCTGCATGAACCGTGGTCCCGTACGTCAATGAGGAGGATTCGCCCCGAAGGGCGCCCCGACCGTCCCCGCCCGGTCGGTATCGCCCCTACCCGAAACCGTGGGCGCGATTGTCAGTTTACGGACATTTGAGCCCCGGCGGGTAGGACTATTCTCTCCCCATACCCACGGCATGGGTAGGGGAATTACCGGGTACGGCGCCATGCCGGACAAGTAAAAGGAGGGCCAGACAACCCAACGCCACCGGCAGATACTCCCACCGCCCGCTGCGGCGATGGAACAGGAGATGGTCCACCGCCACCCATGAACCCGTCTCCGCCGTCACGGCGCACTCCC
>JADGCD010000014.1 GCA_015229165.1 Nitrospinota bacterium
GCTGGAGCGCCACGGCAATCCGTCCCCCCCCCCCCCCGCCGCCGGACGCGGCGATCTTCTGCGCGCAGGCTTCGTACTGCGTGGTCCCGCTCCCGGACACGTCAAACTCCACGTCGAGGGGGACATAGCCGTCGGCGTAAATCCGGCTGCTCCAGTGGCCGTCGGGGATGTGGCGGCTGGTCGACCGCTCCCCCTTGCCGAAATAGAGCAACCCTTGCGTCTCGTCATACCGCGCAGGGCCCCCCGTCTGGGCCAGTCGGTAGCCGGGGACGTCGGGGCGGTTGGTCGGATCGGGGACGAAGCGTCCGTCGTCCCCCAGATGGTAGGTGGTGATGTCGTAGCCGTCCTTCAGGGAGCAGACCGCCCGGGCGACGGCGTGGCCGGTTCCGCCGATGATGTTGAAGATGATCTCGTCCCCCACCTCGTCGACCACCACGTTGCCGACGTTCTGGAGATGGTCCATCGCCCCCCGGAAATTGGAGGCCTCGAAATCCTTCTCCGCCCGGTTGCGGGCCAGGGTCTCGCTGTTGATGAAGTCGGGATCGTACCGGGTCAGGTAGCGGGTCCGGGCGTCCACCCACCGCTGGCGGAGTTCGGTCTGGGGGGTGGTGTCGAGGGCGTTGCCGATCTTCTTGGCCGCCGTGAAAAGGGCGATGATCGACAGGACGCCGACGGAGAGGGTGAGAGGGTCGAGCGTGGTCGTCTGCCCTCCCCCCGCGCGGTGGCGTCCCGCTCCCTGCGCCGCGAGAGCCAGTTCGTTGGCGTAGAGGGAGCATGCCTGCCGGAACCCCTCGTCCGCCACCGGGGCGATGGCGGCCCCGGCCCGGTCGTGGGCGGCGTAGTCCTCCCGGTCGAGGGCGTCGAGGGCGTCCCGGGTCAGCTCCTTGAGGCGGCGCGTCTGCGCGAAGAGTTGGGGAATGAGCCGGTTCTGCGCCCCCTGCAGCGTGGGGACATCCCCCGTGGCCGCCGCGCAGGCAAGGGACGTTCCGTCGGAAGTCTCATTGGTCTTCGCCACGTCGGCGCAGGAGACGAGGAGGGGCTGGAAGGCGAGGAGGAAGGCCAGCAGAGCCGACGTGAAGAGACGATGTCCGACCCGCATGCGAGGCCCCCCGGAGGATGATTTCAAAGTAGCCCTCTCCCCCGACCTTTGCAAGGGGATTGTCGGTGGGCGGGGGAAAGACCCCCGCTTCCCCGCAAACGGCGCCGACAGGGGCGTCACCCCAACGCTGGTCTCACCCGGTGTAGATGTCGTTGGGGCGGGGCGCCTTGTTCCACGCGGTCCAGGCGGCGATGATGTGGCAGATCCATCCCAGCGTCCCGCCGCTCCCGACCCAGAGGCCGGGAGTCACGATAAGCCAGAAGATGCCCCGCAGGAACATGCCGTTGTAGATCTGCCCCGCGCCGGGGATGAAAAAACTGAGCGTCGCCGCGACGCCGGGGGAATGGAGCCCGTTCATCGTCTCTGTGTCTCCGTGTGGTTCGGGGGTCGTTCCCGTATAATAGGGCAACGCTACGACAAAAGGGAGTCCTCCGTGGGGATCGACAGCCACGCCGTCGCCCGGCGGCTGACGCAGCTTTACTATCCGTTCCGCCTGCTGACCATGCCCCGGGCGGTGGAGGCGGTCCGCGCCATCCGCACCTTCGAGACGCTGGCGGGGGAATCGGTGACGCTGGTCGGCGGGAAAGGGCGCGACTACCTGTATGTGGTGGAGGGCGCCGTCACCCTGACGCACGATCTCTCCGACCCGGTGACGGCGGCGGCCGACGACGAGAACGACCACCCCCTCTTCCTCCCCCCCGCCCCCTACAAGGCCACCGTCAGCGTGGCGCAAGACGCGGTCTTCTGCGTGGCCGAGTCCCTCTCCTTCGACACGCTGATGCTTTGGGACGAGCTGACCCACTGCGCCAGCGGCGACGCGGCCATCTGCGGACGGATGCAGGGGGTCCGGCAGGCGCTGGCCTTTTCGGTCCTGCCGCCGGAAGGGTGGCTGACAGCGTTGGGGCGGATGACCACCGTCGCGCTGGCCAAAGGGTCAGAGGTTGACGGTCAGCCCCCCTTGGCCATTCTGGCCGAAGGGAGCGCCACCGTCACCGACGGCGAGCGGAAGGTGATCCGGGAGCTAATGGCAGGCGACGTCTTCGGCGGCGCCATCGACCCGACGGCGAAACGGGTGGTCATGACCTCGGCGGGGACGGTCCACCGGCTGGAGCGGGGGGCGTTTGACGCCATCGTGGCCGCCGGGCATGTGGCCGAGATCGAGCCCAACGACGCCGTTCTCCAGATCGACGCCGGGGCGAAGCTGCTCGATATCCGCTACGCCATGGAGCGGGAGGAGTCGGCCATACCGGGGTCGCTCTTCATCCCGCTGCACGACCTGCAGGAGCGGATGTGCGAGCTGGACCCGGATATCACCTATGTCGTCTACTGCCGGTCGGGACGAAGGAGCAAGGCGGCGGTGGCCCTCATGGCCCGCGCCGGACGGGAAGGGGTCTCCCTGAAGGGCGGCATCATCGGCTGGCCGTTCGATATTGAAGGGGATACGTTTTGATGAACCGGAAGCAAGGAAACATACATGAGTCTGATTGAGTTGTGGAAAAGCGGCAAAGACCAAATCACCGGTAAGCGGCTTCAACAGATAATTGCGTTTGCTGGCGATGGCAAGCTTGCAGATGGAAATTCAACTTCCACCGAATTTAGAGAATTCCTTTCTGTTGTCCCAACCGCTTTGCTTGTCAATTTTTCGAATCAATGCCTTGAAGGGTCATTCCAAGATTCGGGATTTGTCCTTCAAGATATAGTCAACGAAATTGGCCGACGGCTCGATTTTACTGTTCAAGATGGACTATATAGAGGAAGAAGAGGCGTTGTAGGTTTCGATGGGCTATGGACGACTAATGAGGGTGACACCGTACTTGTCGAAATCAAAACAACCGAAACCTATCAGATTAATTTGGACACCATTGCAGATTACAGGAAGCGCCTCATCGCCGAAAGGGAACTCGACGGAGAAAAGAGTTCGATTCTGCTTGTTGTTGGACGTCTTGACACGGGGGGGTTGGAAGCACAAATTCGAGGATCAAGGCACGCATGGGATATTCGACTCATCAGCGTCGAAGCGTTATCCAATCTTCTCAATATCAAGCAAGAACTTGACGACCCTCTTGTCTTTTACAAAATTCAACAGATATTAAAGCCGAAGGAATACACAAAGCTAGATGACATAATCGATTTGGTCTTCTCGACAAAGGAAGACCTGAAAGCTCTCGACAATCATGAAGAAGCTGAGGAAGAGAGCCAAGGGGAAGAAGCTATAGAGAGGGAGCAATACGTATCGTTCCACGAAGAATGCATAAAAAAAGTTAGCGACTTCTTAGGACTAGAGCTTCTTCAGGAATCAAGGGTGACCTTTGCAACTCCAGACAAGACCGTAGCTGTTATTTGCAGCGTTTCAAAAGAATACGCTCGAAGCAAGGGACCACATTACTGGTTCGCATTTCACCCCCATCAACAGGAAAGGCTACAAAAAGCTGAGAAAGGATACCTAGCCCTCGGTTGCGGCTCATCCGCGCAGACAGTATTAATCCCCATAGAAAGGTTAAACACCTTTATTGATGCATTGCATCAAACTAATCGAAATGGGCGCTCATATTGGCACCTAAAAATAAGCAAAGAAAACAAGAAGATATACATCAACACCAAGTCCGGCAGGGACGAAATCACAATTTCAGAGTACCTTATTCCCGCTTAACCCCTCCTCCACCAGCTCGCCATGGCGGAGCCGGAGAGGTTGTGCCAGACGGAGAAGACGGCTCCGGGCAAGGCGGCCATGGGGGTGAAGTGTTTCACCGCCAGCGCCACGGCAAGGCCGGAGTTCTGCATCCCTACCTCTATCGCCAGCGTCCGGCAGACGGCTTCGGGGTAGCCGAGCCGTCGGGCGGCGCCGTAGCCTGCGGCCATGCCGATGAGATTGTGCAACGCCACCGCCACGGCCACGGTCATCCCCATGTCGGCCAGCCGCTCCCGGTTGAGCGCGACGATGATGGCGATGATCAGCACGATGCCCCCCACCGACACCGCCGGGAAGAGTTCCGCCAACGGGGCCAGCCGCCGCCCCCCTACCCTGTTCAGCGCGACCCCCGCCGCCACCGGCAGAAGCACCACCTTCGCCACGTCGATCATCATCCCCCAGAAGGGAACCTCGACGCTCTGCCCCAGATAGAGCCACGTCAGCGCGGGTGTCAGGACCACCGCCAGCAGCGTCGAGACGGTGGTCAGGGTGATGGAGAGGGCCACGTCCCCTTTCGCCAGCCAGGTAATGACGTTGCTGGCGGTCCCTCCAGGGGCCGTTCCGACGAGGATCATCCCGGCCGTCAACTCCGGCGGGAAAGCGAACGCCGTTGCCACCACAAACGCCGCCAGCGGCATGACCAGATACTGCAACGCCACCCCCACCGCCACGATCCGGGGGCGGGCGACAGCCTGCGCGAAGTCGGCCACACTGAGCGTCATCCCCATGCCGAACATGACCAGGCCCAAAAGGGGGACGATGGCCCCTTTCCACGGGACGAACAGGCCGGGGACCGCAAAGGCCGTAGCCGACAGCAGGAGCGCCCACAGGGGAAAAAGGAGGATGAGGGTCCGCATGTCGATCTTCCTGAAAAGATGAAGCATAGCCCGACCGCCTGGCCAACGCAATCGCCCCTCTCCCTCTTTCATTGGCGTCGGCGACACTGGAAAGCTATAATACCCGCTTCCCAAACAGTACCGTGGCAATGGCATACAAGATCAAGCTCGACGTGTTCGAGGGGCCGCTGGACCTCTTGCTCCACCTCATCCGTGAGAGCCAAGTGGACATCTACGACATCCCCATCTCGACCATCACCGAGCAGTACCTCGAATACCTCGACATCATGCAGGATCTGAACCTGGAGATCGCCGGGGAATACCTGCTGATGGCCGCCACGCTGACCTACATCAAGTCGAAGATGCTCCTGCCCAAGGTGGAGAGCGACGACGAAGAGACCGACGAGTTCGACGGCGAAGACCCGCGCGACATGCTGGTCCAGAAGCTGATCGAGTACAAGAAGTTCAAGGAAGCCGCCCTGAAGCTGCGGGAGCGGGAGCTGGATCAGGCGCAGGTCTTCACCCGCACCCCCTCGGAGGCCGACATGCCGGGGGAGGCAGACCTCCTGCTGGAAGTGTCGGTGCTGGAGCTGCTCCGCTCGTTCAAGAAAATCCTCGACCGGCTCGGCGACAAAGCCAAGCGGTTCAACCTGACGCTGGAAGAGATCTCGGTCACCGACAAGCTCAACGAGATCATGGAGCGGCTGGAGAGCCGGGAGTTCGTCACCTTCGACTCCCTCTTCGCCTCGGCCCGCAACCGGATGGAGGTGATCGCCACCTTTCTGGCCACGCTGGAGTTGGTGAGGCTCAAGCTGATCAAGGCCCACCAGTCCCGCGCCGGGGGGGAACTGTTGATCTACAAGGTGGCCGACGCCTCTGAGACCTTCACCGAGTCGGACTTCGACCGACCCGCCGATATCGACGACGATCTGGCCCATGCCCCCGACGAGCCGGACGACGATACTCACCCCCAGCCGTCCGCCGCCGACGCGGAGGACTCCACCGCTCCTGAAGGAACCGACTGACCGTGGATCGAGAGCAGCTCAAAGCCATCCTTGAAAACGTCCTCTTCGTGGCCGACAGCCCGGTCCCGGCGGAGCGGCTGACCTCCCTCTTCGAAGGGGGCGTCACCGCCGAAGAAATCGCCGAGGCGCTGGCCTCGCTGCGGGACGACTACGACGGACGGGCGCTCCAACTGGTCGAAGTGGCCGAAGGGTGGCGCATCCAGACCCGGGGGGAGTACGCCGAGTGGATCACCCGGTTCTTCAAGATCGAAAAGGGCGCCCGCCTTGGCCGCGCGGCCTTGGAGGCGCTTGCGATCATCGCCTACCGCCAGCCGATCACCCGGGCGGAGGTGGACGAAATCCGGGGGGTCGATTCCGGCGCGGCGCTGCGCGGCCTCATCGACAAGGGGCTGGTCAAGACCATGGGGCGTCGCAAGACCCCGGGCCGCCCCATGATGTACGGCACCACCAAACGGTTCCTCGAATACTTCGGCCTGGCCCGCCTCGGCGACCTCCCCACCATGGACGAGTTCGCCGCAGAGCTGGCCGACGGTCTGCCGGGCGCCGACGACGGGCAGGAGCGGATCGACTTCGATTACGAAGCCGGAGCCGCCGCGCCGGAGGAGGATCTGACCGACGGGACCACGCAGGCGCCCGTTCGCGAACGGGGCGAAGAGATCGACGAATCCATCGGCGCGGAGTTCGACGAGCCGGAAGAAGACGACGCCCCCGACGGCGCCGTTGACGAAGCATACGACGACGCGGGCGCCAACGAGGCCCCGGTCGGTTACGACGATCGCGACAGCGAAGAACAGGATACGGATGAGCGCCCGACAGACTGATAAGGACAAACCCGCCGCCCCGAAGCTCGAGCGGCTCCACAAAATCATCGCCCGCGCCGGCGCGGCCAGCCTGCGCGAGGCGGAGCGGCTGATCCTCGAAGGGGAGGTCTCGGTCAACGGCCGGGTCGTCGCCGAAAAGGGCGCCACCGCCGACCCGCAAAACGACACCATCCGGGTATCGGGCCGGATCATTCCCAAACAGGACGAGGTGATCCCGGTCTACCTGATGGCCTACAAGCCCAAAGGGCTGGTCACCACCCGCTCCGACGACAAGGGGCGCCGCACGGTCATGGAGCTTCTGCCGAAGAAGCACCAGAACCTCTATCCGGTGGGGCGCCTGGACACCATGTCCGAGGGGCTCTTGATCTTCACCAACGACGGCAACTTCGCCCAGGCGCTGTTGGCGCCGAAGAACGAAGTCCCGCGGGTCTACATGGTCAAGGTCAGGAACGTTCCCGACGAGCGGGTTCTCAAGAAGGCGGTCAGCGGCATCACCGTCGAGGGGGAGAAACTCAAGGCCGCCGAGGTGAAGATCGTCGAAGTCCGCCCCACCGGCTGCTGGCTTAGGGTCACGCTGCTGGAGGGGAAGAACCGGCACATCCGCCGCCTCTTCGAGCCGCTGGGGCACCCGGTGGTCAAGCTCAAGCGGATCGCCATCGGCCCGCTGACTCTCGGAAACCTGGAGCCGGGGGAGCTGCGCCACCTCTCCGGCGACCAGATCAGCGGCCTGAAAAAGGCCACCGGTCACGGCTGGAGAAAAGAGGGCAAACGCCCCTCCGCCAAACCGTCCCTGAAAGCGCCGACCAATACGCCCCGCCCCGCGTCACGGACGTCGGCCAAGCCGTCGGCGAAACCGGCGCCCCGCCCTGCGTCATGGACATCTGCCAATCCATCGGCGAAACCGGCGACGCGCCCCGCGACATGGACTTCGGCCAAGCCGTCGGCGAAACCGGCGACGCGCCCCGCAGCGCGGCCTGCGGGCAAGCCGACGGGCAAACGGACGTCGGGCAAAAAGCGATGACCCTCCCCCGCGCCGTCCACGCCACCGCCCCCACCCGCGTCGATCTGGCCGGGGGGACGCTCGACATCTGGCCGCTGGCCCACATGATTGACGGGCCGGTGGTGACGCTGAACATGGCCATCGACATCCTGACCGAAGCGACCGTCACCCCCCGGGACGACGCTTCGGTGGTCCTGACCTCCCTCGACCGGGAGGAGGTGGTCGCCTTCCCCGACCGGGCGTCAATCCACCACGACCACAAGCTGGGGCTTCTCTCCCGGCTGGCCGACCATTTTTTGCCCGCCGACGGGCCGGGGGTCGACATCGTCACCCGCTCCGACGCCCCGGCGGGGGCAGGCATCGCCGGATCGAGCGCGCTCAACATCGCCCTTACGGCGGCGTTGTCGAAATATGTCGGCAAGCCGCTCAAGGGGAACGGCCTCATCGACGTGGCCAAGGACATCGAAGCTGCGTTGCTGCGCACCCCCACCGGGTTGCAGGATTACGGCGCGGCGGTCCACGGGGGGCTCAACTGTTTCGCCTTCCCGGCCGGGGGGATGACCCGCGAACGGCTGACCGACGCCGAACGGCTTCTCCCGGCGCGGCTCCTCCTCTTCTACTCCGGCGCCACCCGGAACTCGGGGATCAACAACTGGGAGATGTTCCGGCGCCTCATCGAGAAGGAGCGCCGGGCGGTGGCAGGTTTCGCCCGGATCGCCGAGGCCGCCTGGATCGCCGCCGAGGCGTTGCGGGAGGGGGATATGGCCACTTTCGACGCCGCCGTCGCCGCCGAGTGGAAAGCGCGGCGCGCCCTCTTCCCGGCCATCTCCACCCCGGTGATCGACGCCGCCATGACCGCCGCGAAGCGCAACGGCGCCACCGCCGGACGAATCTGCGGCGCCGGAGGGGGGGGCTGCTTTTTCGTTCTGGCCGATCCCGACCGTCACGCGAAGCTCCGGGGGGCGGTGGAGAAGACCGGCGCGACCTTCCTCCCGTTTGTTCTTTCGGAGACGGGCGTCACCTCGTATAATCCACGGTAGACACAATCGAACGCATGTGGGCAGGGGCTGCGGGATGAAAAGGGTCGGGCCGGTAGAACTGATCGTAGGGGACATCGTCTCCTGTCCGGTGGACGCCATCGTCAACCCCTCCAACGAACAGCTGATCCTCGGCGCGGGAGTCTCCGGCGCCATCGCCGCCGCCGCAGGACCGACCGTCCAGCAAGAGATGACCGCCATCGGCGATTGCGCCGTCGGCGAAGCGGTGGTCACCGGGGCGGGCGCCCTCCCCTACCGCGCCATCATCCACACCGTCGGCCCCCGGAAGGGGGAGGGGCAGGAGGATCTGAAGCTCCAGCGGGCCACCAAAGCCTGCCTCGACCGGGCGGAGGAGCTGGGGCTTTCGAGCATCGCCTTTCCGGCGGTCTCTACGGGGGTATTCGGCTTCCCGCTGGAGCAGTGCGCCATGATTATGCTGACGGTGGTTCTGGACCACTTCTCCCCCGGCGCCGGGCGGAGCCTGCAAAAGGTGGTCTTCTGCCTCCACGACCGGGAAGCCTACGAGACGTTTTCCCGGACGCTGGACTGGGTCGGCATCCACCACCTGTAGAAGGCACCGCAACGGCCACAGCGCGCCCATTTGAGCTTCGTCTGTTTCGCTCGACCGTTGCCAGACGTCGCCGGACCGCCTGCTTTTGGACGACGCATTATAGATGGGGGGAAGGGGATCGGCAAATGGCGAAGGTGAGAAGTGACCAATCACCGTTCGAGTATAGATTTGGTCGCCGGGACAGATGAATCTCGACGCCGAAACCTGCTAGTTCTGTCTAATTTGGCTCCACTTCGCATGAGGCCTATCACATTGAGAAGCATAGCCTAATTCCGATAAGATTCGTTATGCAAACTCATCGCTGGAGGTGCATATGTAAACTGTCAATTTACCTACTCCCCAATATTTACCTGCCATGAAGCAAGTATATTATGATAATATTCGCAAAGTCCTATAAGATTATGCAGGAGTAGACATATGAAAAGAAGTTCGGTGGTGACTTTTTCCATTCTTGGGATCTTTCTTTTTTCCGCGTGTGCCACACAGCTTTCAAAATCAGGAGCTCATGTAAGAGACGCAACTATGGCGATGGTAGAACATTGCGAATATGTCGGCAACTTTGTGGCAACTGACATGGGCGGTTTCGACCAAGCCCAACGACTGAGCAATGTGAAGTTAAAAGTAAGGAATCAAGCAGGCGAAGCCGGTGCCAACAGAGTCGTATGGGGCGTCCCCAGTCGCGGTGGCACCTTCGGCAATGAGCCGATAATTGTTGGTGACGGGTATCGCTGCCCGGAATAAACTGCCTAAGATTGCTTTTTGCCAACGGCGAAGGTCGGTGCTGTCATTGAAAACCGGAGATCAAACTGAATGGCAGTACTTACAGCTCATTTTAGCTGCATTTGCTGAATGGATGATCCTTTAAGGACTCGGAGCACTCTGCCGATGATTTATTATCATCGGATAGGCATTCGTCATATTTTTTGAAGTAATCTTGGAACCATTTTGGCCCGTTTGGTCCACACGAATCTATTAGTTGCAAATTCCGTTTCTCTTCCAATATATAGTCATCTCCATCTAATCCTAACTCTTTCAACTCCGAGCCACTCAATATTTTTATATCAGAAGAGGAAGTACTCCAAAGCAAGTCAACTAACCGAGAAGAAACATGCCACCTCTTAAACATTTCCTCTGTGTGTATATATAGTTTTTCATAAGCTTCCTCAAGAGATTGATACCCCATTTCTACGTACTCATCACCGACAAAACGCGGCCTGTGGACCCCGACCTCTCCTGCAACGCCTCTTCTTAATCCAGCGGCTAAAATGTAAACACATGCTGAGTAGCAGTGGTCATTCTTCTTTACAAAGACCATAGAATTGAAAAGTGCACTTTGTGGGTCCCGCAGCTTTGATGCAATCACAAGAGCGCTTAGAAGGCTGCCTCCATAAGAGTTCACGAAGACTATTACAGGTTTTGGGACCTTGGGGTTGTTTTTGTAGAACATTTCCATGTCGCCAATTATGCTAATGTCACCAGATTCAAGCTCCCCAGAAATCATAATCGAAGTACATGAGGGGGGCAACTCCATCCCAAATGCTGGTGCTTTGAGAAATTCATTCAGAGGCATGGTGTAGTCACAAATAAGTTTGTCCTCTGCATCATATACCTTTGCAGTTGCAGACCAGCTCGCGGCATTAGCAGAGTCGGGTGATGCCATGAACAATAGCGCAATTAATAGAGAAGTGCGAGCTTTTAGGATGAAATATCTTGCAAAAATACTCATATGAATACTCATGGGATTTGCCTCATCGTTAATAGCAAGCGATGTCCGATGCCAGTATAATGGATTTGTTGCTTGGACGCATAGGCTCGACCCTTTTCATGAGCATTGTGAAAGCATTAGGGATGCGGTTACTCCGCATTGACCTGCCCATCTCTTTATCGGCTATCTGCCGATAGGGTATCTTATGTAAACATACGGGGAAAGGGGCGAGCATTATTTCTTCTCCGCCCGATGCTGTAACACGGGGGCTATAAAAATCCCCATGCTTTCGTCAAAATATTCTCCGCGTGTGGATGACGAGGTATACCGACTGTCGGGTCGTCTCTCTATGCCGGGCTAAGCGGTCCTGTAGCAAGCCCATCACTCCCCCGCGCCCCACGCCTCGTAGAGGGCGGCGAACTGCGCAAGCCCGACCCGTTCGGGGCGGTCGGTGGGGGGGACGCCTGCCTTTTCGCAGGCGGTGTCGAACCGATCCCGGTCGCCGAACCGCTCGCGCAGGTTGTTCCACAGGGTCTTGCGCCGGTGGACGAAGGCTTCGTGGATGAAGGCGAAAAAGGCGACTTCGTCATCGACGTTCACCCTCGGCTCGGCCAGAGGCGTCAGCCGGATCACCACGGAATCGACCTTCGGCGCGGGGCGGAAGGCTTCCGGCGGGACGGTGAAGAGTAGCTCCCCGTCGCAATACTGGGCAATAAAAAGCGACAGGGTGCCGAAGGGGCTTTCCCCCGGTTTGGCCACCATTCGCCGCCCCACCTCCGCTTGCAGCATCACCGTCATCCGGGCGACGCGGGTCCGCTCGCCGATGAGCCGCTCCACGATGGCGCCCCCCACCGAATAGGGAAGGTTGGCGACGACATGGTACGGCGCGTCGAGCGTCGAGAGATCGACCTTGAGGGCGTTTCCCCTGACCAGCGTCACCTTTGACGCCAGCTCTTCATCAGCGACGAGCCGCCCATAGAGATCGCCGTCCAATTCCACGGCGGTCACGGTGGCGCCGGTGGCGGCCAGCATCCGGGTCATCACCCCTTTTCCCGGTCCCACTTCCAGCACCCGGTCCCCCTCCCCCACCCGGGCCGCCGCCACGATGCGCCGGACGACGCTGTCGTCCACCAGAAAGTTCTGCCCCAGCTTCTTGCGCTTACCGGCGTCGTGGAACCCGCTCATCGCATCCTCCCGGCCAGCATGGCCCGTGCGGTCATGATCGCGTGGCGCATGGGGGCGCCGTCGGCCCTGCCGGTTCCGGCGATGTCAAACGCCGTCCCGTGGTCCACCGAGACCCGGAGAAACGGCAACCCCAGCGTGACGTTCACCGTCTCGCCGAACGAGAGGGTCTTGATCGGGATCAGCCCCTGATCGTGATACATGGCCACGGCGCAGTCGTAGGTTTTCCGGGCCGCCGGGGAGAACATCGTGTCGGCGGGGAAAGGGCCGGTGGCGTCGATCCCTTTTTTGCGCGCCGCCTTGATGGCCGGGGCGATGATCCGGGCCTCTTCGTCGCCGAACACCCCGTGGTCGGAGGCGTGGGGGTTGAGCCCGGTCACCGCCAGCCGGGGACGAGCGATCCCGAACCGCTTGAACGAGGCGTCGACGATGGTCAGCGTGGCGACGATCTTCTCTTTCGTCAGCAGCGCGGGGACGTCGGCCAGCCGGTGATGGGTGGTGACGACCACCACCGACAGCTCCCGTCCGGTCAGCATCATGACCACCTCCTCCACCCCCGCCCGCTGGGCCAGAAACTCGGTGTGGCCGGGGACATGGAAACCTGCCTTGTTGACCGAGGCCTTGTTGATCGGGGCGGTGACCAGCGCGTCGGCCTGCCCGCAGAGAACCGCGTCCATGGCCCGCTCCACACTCTCGATGGCGGCGGCGCCGAAGGCTTTTTTCTCTTTGCCGAAGTCGCGGTCGAAATCGAATTTCACCGGACGCGACAGGGGGGCGATCCGCAGGAGATCGTCGTCGAAACCGGCGTCCCGCTCCGGCGCCATGGGAACGCCGGTTCCCAGCCGGGCGTCGAGCGCCGTCATGTAGGCCGGGTCGGCGTGGAGGACGATCCGGCGGCGGACCCCCTTGGGAAGAAGGCCGAAGGCTTTCAGCACGGTCTCGGGGCCGATACCGGCGGGGTCGCCCCAGCTGACGGCGATGGCGGGATGCGGGTTGGGTCGGGTCATGGGGGCTCCTGATGTGGCTCCATGATAAACGTATTGAACCACCGCCCCCAAGCGATTAGACTGGATTTTTGACTCTCTCAACGAGGTTCGGGACGTATGGGCAGTAACGCCGAGACGATCAAGTGGGTTCCCTTCGGGGCGCTGGCGCTGGGGCTGGTGATCGCGGGGGCTTTCTGGAAGATCGACAAGAGCATGGAGCAGCCGCTCCCCCGCCTCTCGGAAATGCGCCAACAGCCCGACAGCGGCCCCTCCCGCCCCCCCGCCACGGAGGGAAAGAAGCTGGAAGGACAGACGGCCCCGGATTTCTCGCTGCCCACCCTCGACGGCGGAACCATGACCCTGGCCGACTACCGGGGGAAGGTGGTGCTGCTCAACTTCTGGGCCACTTGGTGCCCCCCCTGCAAGGAGGAGATGCCCTCCATGCAGAAGCTCTACGAACACTTCAAGGGGCGCGACTTCGTCATGCTGACCGTCAGCATCGACGACAAGACCGGCGACGTGGCGCCCTTCATGAAAGAGTTGGGGCTCACCTTTCCGGTGGCCTTCGACCCGGGCGCCAAGGTGGGCGCCGACTACGGCCTGACCGGCGTGCCGGAGACGTTCCTCATCGACAAGCGGGGGACGGTGATGCACCACCTGATCGGACCGGGCGACTGGTACCAGCCGGGGCTGGTGTCGGCCTTCGAGAGCCTCGTCGACCGCCCCGTCGCCGCTCCCGGCGCCTGACGTCGGCGCGGGACGGGGGTCTCGCCCCCTTGGGGTTCGACGCCTGACCGTTACCATAACAACGTGCGGCGTCTTCGCCGCCTTGTAATCGACCGGTTAAGACGCTCCTCATTCAACAAGCCCCCCCCCGGCGTCTGACCGTTACGCCCGTTCCCGGTAGTAGCGCTCGTACAACCGGGCCGGGTCGGCGCCCATCCGGTAGGCGGCCAACGTCCACGCATTGCTCACGGTCGTCCGGACGATCCCCCTCTTGGCGTACCGCCGGGCCGACGTCACCGCCCGCTCCGGCAGGATGACGATCCGCCCGATCCGCCGGAGCCGGTCAAGCAGCGCCACCTCCTCCATCAGCGGAATGTCGGGATACCCCCCCACCCGGTCGAACGCCCCCTTGCGCACGAAGAGCCCCTGGTCGCCGTAGGGGAGCGCGAGCCACCGGCTGCGCAGCGCCACCATCCGCTCCGCCAGCCGGTAGCCGATCCCTCGGGCGTCGAAGGCAAGGGTAAAGGCCCCCGCCACGGCGTTGGCCCGCCGAAGCCGGTCGTCAAGGGGCGCCGCCACCGCCGGATCGACGGCCGTGTCGGCATGGAGGAAGAGAATCGTACCGACATCGAGAAGGGCCGCCCCCCGGTTCATCTGGCCACCCCGTCCGGCAGGGCCGAAGACGACGGTCACTCCCGCGCCGGTGGGGGGGATGGTCTCATCGTCCCCTTCGACCAGCGACGCGACCACCGGCCCGTCGAACCCGCCGTAGCGCAGGGCGGCCACCGTCCGGGCCACCCGGTCCCCTTCGCGAAAGGCGGGAATCACCACGCCGACCGGCGCAACGCTCACGTGGGGCTCAGGGGGAGGCGGCGGCCTTGCGCCGCAGGGCCAGATAGCGTGAGGCGATGAAATCGCCGACTTCCTTTTTCAGCTTGGCCGCCTTGTCCCCCTTGGGGACGAAGAGGTCGAACCGGGCGGGGTCCCCCAGGGCGAAGGAGGCGGGGGTTTTCGTCAGTACCTCCAGTGCCCGCTGCAATCCGGCGACACCGCTCTGGCTCTCGCAGAACGATTCCCCCCAACTGGTCTGCCACGAAACATGGAGGGTCTCGATCTTGTCGATCCACCGGTGGGAGGTGAGATTGACCGTGAGCATGACCCGGGTGACGCGGGCCGCCGACAGGAGATCCTCCGCCGCCAGCGCGGTCAGGTCGATGACCGGGAAGAGGGCCATCATCTTTTGCGCAAGCTGTTGCAGGTCGGCCAGCGACACCGGGCTCCCCCCCGGTTCGAGATAGAAGAAGGTGTTCTTCCCGGCCACCCCGTTGGTGACCAGCCATTGGATCAGTTCCACCGGATCGCGGGAGCTGCGCAACGCCAGATGCTCCACGGCCAGGTTGCGCTTCACCTGCGCGATGACGTTGCCGTGGTAGAGGCTCCAGAGGGGCTGGGCGCCTTTCTTGTCATTGACCACGAAGGAGACCGCCTCCACCCCCTGATACTCATCCTTCACCCGCTTCAGGTACTCGATCTTGTGGTCTTTCTTGGCGTAGAGGGTGAAGAGCTTGCGGCCGATGACGGTCAGGTCGGCGTCGGAGATCATCGACTTGACGGCCGACTCCTGCGTCACTTCGCTGTTGATCCGCTTGTAGAGGAGGATCATGAAATTGTGCAGGGCGTTGGCCAGCGCCGAAATCTGCCGAAACTCCCAGGTCTGGAAGGTGTTCATGGCGTAGAGGACCGGGCCGCTCCATCCCCAGGAGCGTAACGCCGCCCTTAGCGCCCGCTCCTTGTAGATCAGGTTGGCGTGGTCTGCGGCGTCGGTCACCGGCTTGTCGAAGCTTTTCAGGAAGAAGCATTTCTGGAGGGTGGTGGCGGCCTCGGGCATCCCCTTCTTCCGGTAGAAGCCGTCGACCTCCTCCATCATCATCAGGTAGGGGTCGGTATCGAAGTCGCCAGGCTTTTTGTCACCCTGAATCCGCCGCTTGAGCCGGTCGCACAGCAGGAACGCCGGCTCGTCTTCCTTCAGGCTCTCGGTGAGAGCCATTTTGAGCGCCGACTTGTAGGGGGAGCCGAGCGCCTTGTTGAACTGCCAGAGGATGGCGCCGAAATACTCCTCCTCCGGCACCGGTCGGGCGTTCCCCAGGTCGACCACGTCGGTCTCGTCCAGATGGCCGTCCAGCAGCAGCTCTTCCTTGTGGGCGGCGTAGTCGGCGTCGGAGAGGGCCGGGGGAAGCACCCACCAGAGGGGATCCTTGCCCGCCACGAGGATCGCCGTACGGTAGAACTCCTCCTTGAGCAGGTTGGCCTGCGTCGTGCCGGACGATTCCTTGTCGGTGGCGCCGAAATCGTTGGCGCGGGTCCGGGTGACGTCGGAGAGGAAGAAGTGGACCTCCAGCTTCTGCCCGGCGGCCCACGTCTCGATGGCGGCCAGCCGCGCGGTCAGGGCGGCCAGATCGACCGGGGTCAGATCCTTTTCGTCGATGACCACCCAGTAGTCGTAGTCGGAGGCGCCCGTTTGGGCCACGGTGCCAATGGAGCCCATGAGCAGCAGCGAGTGGATGGCGAACTTCCCCGTCGGCGCCCCCTCCCGCAGCAGGTTTTCGTTCACGACCCCGAAGCTTTTGCGGACCGGCTCGAGGGGGCGCTCCTGGCTCTCGTAGAGCCATATGCCGTGGGAGAGGGTTCCCTTGTCGGTGAAGCCCGGGAGCCCCGGTATGTTGTGATGGAGCAGGAAGGGGATCACCGAAAAGGCGAGCCGCGACGGCTCCGGCGCCGTCTGGCGGGCCCGTTCGATCCGGGCGCCGTTGTACTCCTTCCAGGCCCGCTGGAGACGGACGTAGGGGGCGGCGCTCACCGGCCCGCTCCCCCGCACGGGGGCGTCGCCCGTTCACGCATGCTACTTCGCCCCCTCGTAGGCCCGCCCTTCCAGCTCGGAGACGTATTCCTCGGCCTTGACGGCGGCGATGGCGGCGTCCCCCACGGCGGTGGCCACCTGCCGAAGCGGCGTCACCCGGCAGTCCCCCGCCGCGAAGACGCCGGGGAGGGAGGTCATCATGTTTTCGTCGGTGACGATGAACCCCTGCCCGTCCTTTTCGCACTCCACAAAGCCGGTGTTGGGGCGGATGCCGACGAAGACAAAGACCCCCCAGACGGAAAGGTCGGTGACGGCGCCGCCGTCGACGTTTTTGATCCTAAGTCCGGTGACCCCGGCGTCGTCCCCCAAGACCTCCACCGGCTGGTGGCTCCAGTGGACGGTGACGTTCTCCCGGGCCCCGATTCGCTCTTGCAGGACCTTCTCGGCCCGGAACCGGTCGCGCCGGTGGACGACGTGGACTTCGCTGCACAGTTTGGAGAGGTAGATCGCCTCCTTGACGGCGGTGTCCCCCCCGCCGATGACCGCCACCGGCTTCTTCTTGTAGAACGGCCCGTCGCAGGTGGCGCAGGTGGAGACGCCGCGCCCGGTGAACTCGGTCTCCCCGGCGAAACCCAGCTTCTTCGGCTCGGCGCCGGTGGTGACGATCACCGCCTTGGCCGCAAGGTCGCCGGAGGAGGTCTTGACGATCCGCCGGTCGCCGTCGGCGACGATGGCCGTGACGTCGGTGTAGCGGATCTCGGCGCCCAGCCCGACGGCGTGCTCTTCGAAATGTTTCATCAGTTCGCCGCCGGAGAGGCTGGGGAAGCCGGGATAGTTTTCGATGATGTCCGACAGGGCGATCTGCCCGCCGACTCCCAGTTTCTCCACGATCACCGTCTTGAGCCCGGCCCGGATGGCATAGATGGCCGCCGTCAACCCGCCGGGGCCGCCACCGACGATGACACAGTCGAAGGTTTCGCTCATCGCTTCTTTCTCTTTCGTTTGCTATTCCTGCGAGGAGTACCGCTCTTCGGTCCAAGGGTCTCCATGGTTATGATACCCGTAACTCTCCCAGAATCCCCGTTGGTCTTCCGTCATGAACTCGATCCCACGAACCCACTTGGCCGATTTCCAGGCGTAGAGCTTCGGTACCACCAGCCGCAGGGGATAGCCGTGCTCCGGCGTCAGGTCGGCGCCGTCGTGCCGCCAGGCGAAAAGGACGTCGTCGTCCAGAAATTCGGCCAGCGGCAGATTGGTGGTGTAATTCTGCTCGCCGTGAACCAGAACATGCGCCGCACCGGGAAGGAGGGTCACGAGCCCGGCCACCGTCCGGGACGAAACGCCGGTCCACCGGTTGTCGTAACGGCTCCAGCCGGTGACGCAGTGGAAGTCCTCGGTCCGTTCGGTGTTCGGCAGGGCGAGGAAGCGGTCGTAGGTCAGGGTCTTCTCTTCGGCCACCGCGCCGAAGATCCGGAAGCTCCAGCGGGCGCGGTCGAAGTCGGGCACGCCGCCGAAGTGGAGGATCGGGAACTCCTGCGTCAACCGCTGTCCCGGCGGGAGCCGCTTTTTCTCGCTCATTCGTCCTTCTCCGTCTTCATGCGCTTCATCCGCCGGTAGACGATCGGAACCAGCGCCAGCAATCCCAGCAGTCCCAGCGCCACCCCCAGCTCCGGGGTGACATGCCCCGCCGTGACCGCGTCGGTCGCCCGGGCCGCCACGTTCACGTAGACAAAGGAGCCCGGAATGATACCGATGGCCGTGCCGAGAACGAAATCGCGGCTGCGAACCCGGGTCAGCCCGGCGGCGTAGTTGATCCAGTTGAACGGAAACAGCGGCACCACCCGGATGAAGAGGATGAACCATATCCCCTCCTCGGCGATCCCCCGGTCGATCCGGGCGATCCAGGCCGCCTTGCCGAACCGCTCCGCCACAAAGTCGCGGGCCATGAACCGGGCGACGAAAAACGCGCCGCACGCTCCGAGGGTGGCGCCCACAATCACCAGCGCCGTGCCGAGCCAGACGCCAAAGAGCGCCCCCCCCAGCAGGGAAAGGATCGTCCCCGGCACCGTCAATATCGTTCCGACCACGTAGACCGCCACGAACAGGAGAGCCGCCACCGGCCGCCCCTGTTCGGCGAGGAGGGCCTCTACACTCCCCCGCTCGAAAAAGCGCCCCACGTCGGTCCCCGCCACGAGGAAGACCATGACCGCAAGCAGCGCCACGAAGAGGACGAAGCGGACGAGTCTTCCCCGCCTGCCCGCCTCCGGGGCCGTTCCTGCGCCGGAGGAAGGGGGAGAGGGGTCGGTCGCGCGCTCCTCGTTTCGTCCCGTCATTTCCTGAAATAGTACCATACCCCCCCGCCCCCGGACGGGGCCGAAAAATCCCCTTCGCCCCCCACGAACCGGCTACAATGGAGGGCATCATGAGCGTCTCCGTCGTCCCCCATTGCGTCGGCCCCCTCGACGTCAACTGCTACCTCGTCGGGTGCGATGTCCACCATCGGTGCGCCGTCGTCGACCCGGGCGATACGGGCAAGGAGATCCTCGCCCTGGCCGCCGCGAGGGGATGGGAAGTGTCGGTCATCGTCAACACCCACACCCACGCCGACCATACCGGCGCCAACTCCACGGTGAAAGAGGCCACCGGCGCCCCGCTGGTCATGCATGCGGACGACGCCGCCATGGCCGCCGATCCGGCCATGAAAGACATGGCCGACTATCTGGGCTTGCGGGTCTCCCC
>JADGCD010000150.1 GCA_015229165.1 Nitrospinota bacterium
AGTTGGGAGTCGGCAGCAGATACTCGGTGAAGACTTCCGTGGCCGGGTCGAGGCGAGTGGAATGCAGGGGGCGTGAACGCAGTTAACGATTGAGCCGGAGAGCGCGCGTGAACGATATGGAGACCATTCGGGAACAGAAGGCGGAGAACCCCGCCGCGAAGGAGCGAAGCCCGGAGAGGATCGCCCGCTTCGTGACCTTCAACTACATGGTCGCCGTGACCCTTCTTGCCCTGTTTACGCTGGCGATCTTTTATTTTCTCGACCGGGAGGCGCGGGAGCAGAAGGATATCGGGGCGGTGATCAATATGGCCGGGAGGGACCGGATGTTCAGCCAGAGCATTCTCCTTTGGGGCGCGCGGATCGAAGCGGCGCACGACCATGTCTCGCGCGCGCATTACCGGGAGCGGATGAGGGCCGACATCGCCCAGATGGCCGAAAACCACGCCCTCCTGACCGGCGTGAAAAGCAAACCGGGGTTCAACCCGTATCTGACGCCCGTGCTGTATCAACATTATTTCGGCGCGCCGGTGCATCTCGACCGGAAGGTCAAGGCGTTCCACCGGGCCGGGCTGGCGGTCGCCGACTATCAGGGGACGGGACCGGACGACGCAGAGGAGATGCGGCTCCTCGACGAACTGGCATGGTTCGAACAGAGCGATTTGCGCAAGGATCTGGACGATGCCGCGAGCCTCTACCAGAACGAGTCGAAGCGTCTGCACGCCTTCTTCCACCGGTACGAGAACCTGTCGCTCGGGCTGATCCTGGCGATGCTGGGGCTGATCTCCTTTTACATCTTCCGTCCGATGGTGCGCCATGTGCGCCGCATGACCGAGGGGATCATCGACAGCCAGCGCCGCCTGAAGGTGGTCACCGACACCATCGGCGAGGGGGTCTTCGTCGCCGGGGTGGACGGGCGCATCACGTTCGCCAATCCCGAGGCGTCCCATATGCTCAAATACGACATCGACGAGCTGATCGGAATGAACTCGGCGGCGGTCTGCAGTCCCGGCTGCGACGACGAGCTTCACACCTCCGGTCGGGAGACGCCATTTCTCCGGGCGATGCGGGAGGGGATGGGGGGACGGGTCGAGCGGACCTCCTTCATGGACCGGACGGGCGACTGCTTCCCGGTGACCATGAGCGTGGCGCCCATCATGGAGCGGGGGACGGCCATCGGCGTGGTGGTCGGCTTCTACGACATCACCGAGCAGATCGCCGCCGAGGAACGGCTCCTCAAGGCGAAGCGGGACGCGGAGAAGGCCAACGAGGCCAAGGAGCAGTTCATGGCGCTGGTGGCCCACGACCTGCGGGGGCCGCTGGGGGCGATCTTCCAGATCATGAGCCACCTGGAGGCCAACGCGGAGACCCTGTCGATCGACCAGGCCCGTCTCGTGGAGCTGAGCGTGCGCAGCGTCGGCCAGATGCTGCACATGACCGAAGAGCTGCTCGACATCCACCGGATCAAGAACGCCATGGCCAATCCGAAGCTCGCCGACGTCCCGGTCCGGATGCTGGCGGTCAGGGCGACGATGATCCTTGAGCTGCAGGCGCGAAACAAGCGGGTGCGCATCGACAACCAGATCGACCGCAACCTCGTCTACCGGGTCGACGAAGAGCTGTATCTGCAAGTGCTGATCAACCTGATCAGCAACGCCATCAAGTTCAGCTACGCCGGCCAGACGATTCGCATCTACAACCTGGAAGGGCGGGAGGGAACCATTTGCGTCGCCGATCAGGGAATGGGGGTCCCAGAGGGGATGATCTCCCATCTGTTCAGCCGCGAGATCAAAACGTCGCAAGTCGGATCGGGGGGGGAGATCGGAACCGGACTGGGGCTCCCCCTCTGCAAGGACATTATGCAGGCCCACGGGGGCGACATCTTCGTCGAATCGACGCCGGGCGAGGGGACCACCTTTTTTGTGACCGCGCCGGTGCAGCAGGGACAACAGGTGGCCTGACAGGCCGCGGAAAAACTATCTGCGTTGGCTCCGGGGTGTCGATGGCAGACTTGAAATCCTCACGTATTCCCACATACGTTCCGGTTTCTCGCCTGCTCTCTCCTGCCGGAGCCGGCCTCGATAACGTTTTTCCACACCCTGTCACGCCCACCGTCACTGCGTTGGGCGTCGGGCGATGTCCGGATGATCGCGTCCCGATACTTTGCTATGCTGTCCCCTGCAATCAAGGTGAAACCCCCTGTCCGGGGCGCCTCTGTTCCGTTTCATCCGGGTCGGCGGAGGGTCGCCGGTCGTGTCGTGGAGTCGCTGTGCCGTCGTATCCGTTGGCGCTGGTTCGCCCCGTTCTTGTCGCTCTGTTCGTCTGCCTCCTTGTCCCTTCCACGGGGCGGGCGGGGGACGCCCCGATACGGGGAGAGGCGCTCTATGCTCTCCATTGCGCCACTTGTCATGGCCTCGGTGGGGAAGGGGACGGCTCCGCCGCTCCCCGCCTTGCGCGCAGGCCGCGCGACTTTACCCAGGGGGTCTACAAACTCAAGTCGAGCCGTCCGGAGGATTACCTTTCGCTCGACGATGACATTTTCGGCGCCATCACCAACGGCATTTCGGCTGGCGGCATGCCTCCCTGGGGCGACGCCCTTTCGGAAGGGGAGCGGCGGGATCTGGTGGCCTATCTCAAGAGCCTGTCCCCCGTTTTCGACGAAGAACCGACCCCGTCCCCCCTCGACCTGACGGGCAAAGTCCCCGCGACCGCCGACAGCGTCGCCCGGGGGCGGCAGGCGTATCTCGACCTGCAATGCGGCGAATGTCACGGCGACACGGGGCGGGGCCCGTCCCGCAAAAAGCTCAAAGACGACTACGGCGCGGCCATCTCCCCCCGCGACCTCGCAAAGCCGTGGACCTATATCGGGCCGGTGACGCCCGAAGGGCTCTATGCCCGCCTGACCAACGGAATCCCCCTCACGCCGATGCCGGGGTTCGTCGAGCATGCGGGAAAGAGCGTCGCGGCCAAGGTTCGGTGGGATCTGGTCAACTATCTGGCCGCGCTCCATGCGGAAGGGGTGGAGGAGCGACGTCGGCTCTGGTGGATCGTAGTCGGCGCGCTGGCGCTGGTCGCCTGCGCAGGCGCCGGGTGGATGGCCGTCCGACGGTTCGGTCGCCGGGGTGGCCGGTAGGCGTTATCCCCGCTTCTGCTCTTCGGTGAGGGGGAGGCCGCAGCAGACCCCCTCCTTGTTGTTGGCCGGGTTGTATTCCCACGCGAGTTTGAAATATTTGTCGCTCATGGCGGAGTCCCCCCGCTTTTCGTAGAGATCGAGCAATTCGAGATAGGCGTAAAAGTAGCTCTTCTCCCGCTTGACGACTTCGAGCAGATACCGCTCCGCCACGTCGGACGCCCCCTCCTTCTTTGCGATGGCGCCAAGGTAGAACGTCGCCGCAAGGTCGCCTGGCTTTTGGACGAGGAAGCGTCCCATGGCCTCTTTGGCCTTCGGTAGTTCTCCCACCTGATAGTAGACCGCCCCCCTTATCCGATCCAGATCGTAGATGAAGGAACGGGCGCCCGATTCGTCCAGCAGTCCGTCGAACAGCTCTTCCCCGCCGTCCCGGTAGATGCGGGCCATCTGGATGTAGGAGAACTGGTCGTGATGGTTCATGTCTATGAGGGAGAGGAAGAGATCCATCGACTCCCGGTACAACCCGTCGGAGGAGAGACGGACCGCCTGCAAGCGCATCCCCTCGATTTTTTTGTGCAACTCGGCCTTACCGAGCGTCTGGAGTTCCCGGACCGATACATCGGCCTGATCGTGGCCCCACGGAAGGGGGAGGAAGACCGAGGCCAGGCCGAGCAGCGTTCCGGCGACGATTGGAATGATCCATGTGCGCATCGACTGCTCCCGGTCGGTTCGTTCTTGTTCGTTCAGGTCGAGGCGATCGTTCGGCGCGTATGCTTTGACGTCGTTGAACGTTTTGTCTGTCGCGGCATTGAACGATCCGATATATCCCTCTGCGGATCGGGACGGTTTATGGCGCGTGTCATTGCAGATCGATGAAATTGCACATGTCATGCCGTCGGCGGGGTGGAACAAAGCTTGCAAATTTATTGCCCAATCAATGGAGGAACAGGGAATGGAAAACCGGATCGGCATGGTGTGGCGGGGGATGATGTTTCTGGCGTTGTTCGTGACGGCGGCGCCGACGTTTCATGAGGCGCGGGCGCAAGGATGGTTCGGCGGAGGGGGGAAGGCGGCCGGGGGGGAGGCCAAGCAGGCCGAAACCGACCTGCGCAATGCCACCAGCGCCTACGGCAGCGCCGACTATTCGAAGGTGATCGCGCTGACGTCGGAGATCCTCAAGAAGAATCCGCGCCATGCGGGGGCATACAGCCTGCGCGGGAAGGCCTACAAGGACATGGGGGATGTGGCCAAGGCGTTGGCCGACGTGAACAAGGCCATCGAACTGGATGCCACGCTGGGAGAGGCCTATTTCGTCCGGGGACAGGTTAACGAAATCAACGGGGAAATGGCCAAGGCCGGACAGGATTACGTCAAGGCGTGCAAGAACGGCTACAAGACCGCCTGCGCCCGGTAGAGGCGTGCGGCGGGAGGGTCCCCGGTTCCCCGATGGGCAAAGAACTGCGCCATCTGTTCGGGGCGCTTGCGGGCGACCGGAAACAACGTCTGGGAGTCGACCATGAAGAATCGGTTCATGTATCTGTGTGTGGCGGCAGTGATCGGCGCGTCCTCTTTGATCGTCGCTCCCGCCGCCTTTGCCGGCGCGGCGGATTGGCTCGGCGTCGCGTCCTCACCGGGGGGCGTCGCCGACGCCGACCTGAAAGCGGCGCGGGAGGACTACGCGGTCAACTGCGCCACCTGCCACGGGAGAAACGGGGACGGGAAAGGGGAGCTGTCCGACAGCCTCAGCGTCCCGCCGCGCGACCATACCGATGCGAAATACATGGGGGCCCGCACCGATGAGCAACTGTTCAAGGCGATACGCGACGGGGGCGCCGCCGTGGGGAAGGCCGAGGATATGCCGCCGCACAGCGCGGTCATGAACGATGCGGCGATCCGCCGCATGGTGAAATATCTGCGGCGCCTGTGCGATTGCGGGAAGTGAGGCTGCGCGCCGCGGGATTATTTCGTTCGGTCGTCGGGCGGTCTTGAACGGGAGCGTCTCCCCCCGCCTGTGGCAGGTGGAAAAATGTGTTGAGGCAGGGAGGTATGCGCCTCCCGTCTTCTCCACTCTCACGTCGCTCGTCAGCAATCCGCGTCTTTGCGCCCCCGGTAGTTGTATGGGTTTCCGTTCCGGGGGTACTTCGCACCCCCCTTCACCTGTCAAGAGTTGTGCGG
>JADGCD010000151.1 GCA_015229165.1 Nitrospinota bacterium
CCCCGCCCACCCCCGCCGCCGCTCCCGAATCCCCGGCCCCTTCGCCAGAGGCGGCATCGCCAACCCCGGACACGACGCCGGATCGTGACACCCCCCGCATTCCCGATGTGGCGGACGGGGTCGGCATCACGGCAGAGGATGGCGCCGGGATCGAGGATCGCCCCATTCCCCTGCACATCACGGTGCAACAGGTCGATGGCAGCGAAAACCTGACCGTCTATATCGAGGATCTTCCGGAAGGCGCGCGCTTGTCCGCCGGGGTGGATCTCGGTCAGGGGGTCTGGCGGTTGACCGGCGCCGATCTGGAGGGCCTGACCCTCCTCCCCCCGGAAAACTCGGATGTCGATTTCAATGTGCGCGCGCGGGTGATCAGCAAAGAGGAGGGAGGAGACTCCCGCGAGGCGCTCCAGACGATTCGGGTCGTGGTGGAAGCGGATGCCGATGGCCCGCGACTCGATCTGGCGAATATTTCCGGCGTGGAGGATCGCGCCATTCCCTTGTCGATCTCGTCCTCCCTGGTCGATGCCGACGGCTCGGAATCCCTGACGGTCACGGTCGCCGGGCTGCCCGCCGGGGCGACCCTTTCCGCCGGAACCGACAACGGCGACGGTTCCTGGAGCCTGACCCCGGATCAATTGACGGGATTGACTCTCACCCCACCGGCCGACTCGGACCAGCCCTTTTCGCTCACCATCTCCGCCACCGCCACGGAAGCGCACGGAGGGGACACGGCAACGACCATCGGGACCATGCTGGTATCGCCGACGGGGGATGCCGATGCCCCCATGCTGGTCCTGAACAACGCCTCCGGGGTGGAGGACCGGGTCATCCCCCTCGATCTCTCGGCCACCCTGACCGATGCGGACGGCTCGGAGTCGTTGACCATCACCCTGTCCGGTCTGCCGGAAGGGGCGCTCCTTTCGGCGGGCATCGACAACGGCGACGGTTCCTGGACGTTGTCCCCCGATGACTTGAATGGTCTGACCCTCACCCCTCCCGCCGACTCGGACCGGGATTTCACCATTGCGGTCGCCGCCACGGCCACGGAACAAAACGGGGGGGACACGCAAACCACCCTCGGCTCCATGACGATCTCCCTGGCCGCCGATGCCGACACGCCCACCCTGGCCCTGCATGATGCTGCCGGGGTCGAGGATCGTCCCATCGCCATCGATATTGCCGCTGCCTTGAGCGACATCGACGGCTCGGAGTCCCTCGCCATCACCTTGTCCGGTCTGCCGGAGGGGGCGCTGCTCTCCTCCGGCATCGACAACGGCGATGGTTCCTGGACCCTGACCCCAGACCAATTGCCCGGCCTGCTCCTCACCCCGCCCGCCGATTCGGATCGGGATTTTGCCATTGCGCTCCGCGCCACCGCCACGGAGGGGGATGGGGGAGCGAGCCGGGAGACCTTCGGTACCATCGCGATCTCCCTCGCTGCCGATGCCGACGCCCCCGTGCTCACGTTGCACGACGTTGCCGGACAGGAGGACCAGGCGATTCCCCTGGATTTTGCCGCCGCCCTGAGCGACCGGGATGGTTCGGAAACCCTGACGATCACCCTCTCCGGCCTGCCGGAGGGGGCCTTCCTTTCTGCGGGAACGCACAACGAGGACGGCTCCTGGAGCCTGACCCCCGCTCAACTCGACGGCCTGACCCTGACCCCGCCAGCGGGTTCGGATCAGGGATTCACCCTCTCGGTGGCCGCCACATCCCGCGAAAGCGATGGTGGCGGGGAGGCGACGACGCATGGCAGCATCGCAGTCGGCCTGTCGGGCGATGCCGATACCCCGACGTTGGTCTTGCAAGATGCCTCCGGGGTCGAGGACCGCATGATCCCGCTCGACATCGCCGCAGCCCTGACCGATCTGGACGGCTCGGAGTCGCTGACCATCACCCTGTCCGGTCTGCCGGACGGGGCGCTCCTGTCCGCAGGCATCGACAACGGCGACGGTTCCTGGACACTGACCCCCGCCGAATTGACGGGGCTGACCCTCACCCCTCCCGCCGACTCGGACCAGGATTTCACCATTGCGGTCGCCGCCACGGCCACGGAACGGGCAGGTGGCGATGCGACGACCACGTTCGGCAGCCTGGCGGTCTCCCTGGCCCCCGACGCCGATGCCCCGGTTTTGGCGCTGCACGATATCTCCGGCGTCGAGGACCGGGCGATTCCTCTGGATCTGACCGCCGCATTGGCCGATCAGGACGGTTCCGAAACCCTCGCCATCACCATTTCCGGCCTGCCGGACGGCGCGGTTCTCTCTGCGGGCACGGCGAACGGCGATGGTTCCTGGAGCCTTGTCCCGGATCAGTTGGCCGGCCTGACGCTCACCCCTCCGGCCAATTCCGATCAGGGCTTCTCCCTGACGGTTGCCGCCGTGGCCACGGAGGCCGACGGGGGCGCCACGGCCACCACCCTGGGCACTATGGCCATCTCCCTGGCCGGCGACGCCGATGTGCCCACCCTGGCGCTCCACGACGCCACCGGCATCGAGGACCAGGCGATCGGGGTCGATCTTTCTGCCGTCCTCACCGACCTGGATGGGTCCGAATCGTTGCGCGTCGTCATCTCTGGGTTGCCGGACGGCGCGACCCTTTCCGCCGGGAACGACCTCGGCAACGGCAGTTGGCACTTTACCGGGAGCGCGGATCAACCCCTGGATTTCGCCGGGCTGAGGATCCTGCCGCCCGCCGACTGGTCCGGCAATTTCGTCCTGACGGTCCAGGCCACCGCCACCGAAACGGGTTCGGCAGATGCCGCCCTGGTCTCTGACACCTTCACGGTCACGGTCAACCCCGACGCGGACCAGGTGACGCTCGATGTGCCCCAGGCGGCTGGCCGGGAAGACCAGGCGGTCGAACTCTCCCTGCGGTTCGCCTTGCAGGATCTTGACGGTTCGGAGCGCATCGACGGCGATCTCATCCTGACCAACTTGCCCGATGGCGCTACCCTGAGCATCGGCGTCGCGGGGCCGGATCACACCTGGGTGATTCCCCAGGAGGCCTTGCAGGTCGAGGAGATGCATGACGGCCACCCCGTCGCCTGGAGCGTTCCCGGACTCCTGTTCCATCCGTCCGCCGACTCCAACGTGGACCTGATGCTGGGGGTCGAGGTTACCACCCGTGACGGCGAGGATACCTGGACCACCTCCGGCACCCTGGACATCGATCTGACCGGGGTCGCGGACGGCGTGAGCAACCTTGCCGCCACCAGTGGAACCGGCGCGGAGGACAGTTACGTCTACCTCAATGGCGCCGGTCTGGCGCCCCATCTCTCCGCCGCACTGATCGATGGCGATGGTTCCGAGAAACTGACCTACCAGTTGGAGTTCTCACAAGCCATGAGCAAGGTCCAGATCAAGGACGGCGCGGTCTGGAAGGATGTGGCCAAGGATGCCCAGGGGAGATACACGGTCAGTGGCGAGGATGTGGCCGCCGGGGAGGTGCGGGTGATGGGACCCGCCAACCAGCATGGCGCCATTCATGTGAACGTCACCGCCTTCACCACCGATTATGCCGAGGATGGCGTCACGGTGGACGATCGTTCGGCGGGGACGATGACCTCGTTCGATCTCGATCTGACCGCCGTGGCCGACAGCGTGAGCTACAGCGGGACTGCCAACCCGACCGTGTCGGAGGATCAGGCCGGTCCCTTTCCCATGACGGTGAAGATCAAACTCGGTGATCTGGACGGCTCGGAAGCGCTTGCGGGCGATGTGGTGATCCGGTTCGATCCCGCCACCCTGCCCGCCGGCTCCACCCTGACCATCGCCAATGATCCGGGTGGCTGGGTGCGCGATCTTGGGGGTGGCGCGTTCTCGATCTCCCAGGAGGCCCTGACCGCCACCACCACCACCGCATCAGGGGATGAGATCGCCTGGCGGATTGACGGACTCCAGCTCAACGCCGCCCTGCCGGCCAACTCAGATACCGATATTCCATTCACCATTTCCACCACCGTGGTGGAGGAGTCGAATGGTGCGACGAAGGTGAGCAGCTTCAGCGGCAAGGTCAATGTCAACGCCGTGGCGGATGCGCCGGAGGTGGAGCTGGTCAGCGCCGGGGGTTCTGAGGACCGCTGGATCGCTTTGTCCGGGGGGATCGCCCTTACCGACACCGATGGCTCGGAACGGTTGCTGGGGGATGTGGTGGTCCGCTCCGACGATCCGGACGCCCAGGGCGCCGCCTTGCGCATCGGCGGGGTGGCGATCTCCGGGGCCACGAGCGGCGGAGTCACCACCTGGTCCATTCCCCAGTCTTTGCTGCATGCCACGCAGTCCAATGGTCAGGGGAAAGCGATTGCTTGGGATCTGGACGGGCTGGAGATCAAGCCGCCGCAAAACAGCGACGGCGACATCTCTCTGTCCATGACCGTCTCGGTGCTGGACAACAACAACAGTGTCGCGACGGTGACCTCCAACGTCGAGGTGGCGGTGGAGGCGGTGGCCGACGCCCCGCTGCTGACGCGAGGGGTGGCCCAGGGATTCGAAGATCGTCCGATTGCCCTCGACCTGACCGCTTCCCTGCGCGATGCCGACGGTTCGGAGTCGCTGTCCATCACCATCGCCGATGTGCCGGAAGGAGCGGTGCTGTCGGCGGGCATCGACAACGGAGATGGCTCCTGGAGCCTGACCGCCGCGCAACTGCAAGGGTTGACCATCACCCCGCCCCCCGATTCCAACGTCGATTTCGCCCTGCGCATCACCGCCACGGCCACGGAAGGGGCCAACGGCGACACCGCCGTCAACGCGATCACCCAGAACGTGCGGGTGCGCGGCGTGGCCGATGCCGCCGATATCCCGGCGTCGCTCGCGGCGTCCGGTGTCGAGGATGCGGTGGTGGGCGGCGGGTTCCCGGACGGTTCCATCGCCCTCGATTTTGCCGGCGTCTCCCTGGCGGACAGCGACGGCTCGGAGAAGTTGTCGCTCATCTTGAGCGACCTGCCCGAAGGGGCGCGCTTGTGGTTGCCGGAGAGCGCCACCGGGGGCCTCTCCTATGCCGGCAACGGGCGCTGGGCGGTGAGCAACGACCATATGGGGGAGGTGCGCATCATTCCGCGCGCCGATTTTTCCGGGGAGTTCGACATCGAGGTGCGCTTCGTCACCACCGAAGACGATGGCAATAAATGGCTGGTGGACCGCACCATGACCATCAGCGTGACCCCCGACGCGGATGCCCCCGACATCCAGGCGACGGCAGGCGGCCTGGAGGATGCGCCCGGCGGCGTGGCGCTCGATTTGGGGGTTGCGGCGGGGGATGCCGAT
>JADGCD010000152.1 GCA_015229165.1 Nitrospinota bacterium
GGGGGGTGGTGACCGGCAAACCGGTCGACCTGGGGGGAAGCCGGGGTCGCCGCGAGGCCACCCGACGGGGGGCCGTGATGGTGGCGCTGGAGGCGCTCAGGGACGACGGTGTAGAGAACCCCCGGTTCGCCATCGAGGGATTCGGCAATGTCGGCTACGAAGCGGCCCAGTGGCTCTGCGACAAGGGCTACAAGGTGGTGGCGGTCAGCAATTCGACCGGGGCGACCCACAACCCCGACGGGCTTGACATCCCCGCCCTGCGCAGTCATGTGGCGGCCACCGGGTCGGTCCCCACGTTCACGGGGGGGGAGCCGATCATCTCGGCCATGATGGCGCCGTGCGAAGCGTTTCTCCCCTGCGCGCTGGAGGGGTCGATCACGGCGGAGAACGAGGGGGCCATCCAGGCCCGCATCGTGGTGGAGGGGGCCAACGCGCCGACGACGCTGGAGGCCGACGAGCGGCTCCGCAAGCGGGGGGTGCTGGTCATCCCCGACATTCTGGCCAACGCGGGGGGGGTGATCGTCTCCTATTTCGAATGGGTGCAGAACCGGGAGGGGTTCTATTGGGACGAGGAGGCGATTCACGATCAACTGCAAAAGAAGATCGTGGCGGCCTATCGCCGGGTGCGGGAGTACGCGGAAGCGAACGATCTGTCGTATCGGGAGGCGGCTTACAGTCTGGCGCTGACCCGGATCGCCAAAGGGGTGGAGGCCCGGGGAGTGCAGTGACCGGCGTACGATTGCCTTGCGACCGAGCCGCCGCCTCGCCCCCCCTTGACCGAACCATACCTGCGCGGCGAAGACGCGCCCCTTCGTGCGAGGAGGGAAGAGGCCAGGCGCAAGCCCGTCAGGCTTTGCCCAAATAGAGGGCGTCGATAGCCTGCGCCAACCGGCGATCCCGGTCGGTGACGCTGTTGTCCGCGTCGTGGGAGGTCGTCTCCACCGTCACCGTCTTGTAGCCGAGCAGGACTTCGGGGTGATGGTTCCGCTCGTCGGCCAGGGCCGCCACACGCGCAACGAAAGCGGCGCCTTGGGCGTAGGTGTCGAAAGAGAAGGTCCGGATCAGGGCGCCCCCCTCCTCAAGCCAGCTCGGATCGGTCATGGCGCCCTCCTGCGTCGAATACGTCTCGCATAAGCATACGGCGGTTCGCGGCCCCTTTCAAGGGGCCACGGTCATCGTCAGAGAGCCGCCACAAACGGCGCAGGCCCCCGTGGCGGTTACGCCCATCGATTCCACCCCGAACCACCCCCGCCGCACGGCCACCGCGCCGCACCCGGGGCAACGGGTCTGCCGCCACTCGGGCAGGTCGATATTGCCGACATAGACGTAATCGAGCCGCTGGCTCGCCTGCCGGGCCGCCCGAAGTAGCGTTTCCTTCGGCGTCGCGGGGATCGACAAACGGTGGTCGGGATGGTAGCGGGAGAAGTGCAGAGGGATGGTCCGGCCAAGTCCGGCCACAAAGGCGACCAGCCGGTCGATCTGGTCGGGGGCGTCGTTGAGGGTGGGGATGAGCAGATTGGTCAGCTCCACATGGATTCCCCGCTCCACCGCACGCCGGATGGTCGTCAACACCGGCGCCAGAGGCCCTTTGCAGACTTTTCGGTAGAACCGTTCGTCCATGCTTTTCAGGTCGATGTTCATGGCGTCGATCAGCGGGGCCAGCCGGTCGAATGGCTCCGGCTCGACGAGGCCGTTGGTGACGAGGACGTTTTTCCGCCCCTGCTCCCGAACCGCCGCTCCAGCGTCGAGGAGGTATTCGTACCAGATCAGCGGTTCGGCGTAGGTGTAGGCGACGCCGATCCCTCCCGATTCCACCGCCATCCCGGCCAGACGTTCGGGCGCGATATACCGTACCGGGGCCGAGCTTTGCGACAGGTGGGCGTTCTGACAGAAGGAACAGGCCATATTGCAGCCGTTGGGGCCGACCGAGAGTATCCGGCTGCCCGGCATGAAATGGTAGAGGGGCTTTTTCTCGATCGGATCGACCGCCACGGCGCCGACCATGCCGTAGTTGGTCGCCGCCATCCGGCCCCCCCGGTTCTCCCGACCGCCGCAGACGGGGCGGACCCCCCTTTTGAGGCGGCAGTGGAACGGGCAGAGGGCGCACCGGACAGCCCCCCCCTCCTCGGCTGTCCAGTAGAGCCCTTCATGTGCGGAGATGGTGGTCATGCGGAGGTTTCCTCAATTTCAGGCTACGCCTGCCCCCGGTCGATGACAAGTCGTTGAATCTTGGGTATGCCCCAAAATCGCCTTTCACCCGAACGGCGCCCGGTTTATACTGAGCGACCGATAACCGGCGCCGCGCCGGAAATATGAGAAGACGCTTTAACGGAATGCCCAATCATCTCAAAGAGAGCGTTCAACGGCTGGTGGAGCTGGTAAGCAACACCACCGAGGCCTTCACGGCCGCTCTTTTTCTTCTTGACGACCACCATCCCGGCGTCTTGCGCCTCTATGCGTGGCACACCCTTTCGCAAAGTCTGGTGACCGACGCCACCATCCCGGTGGGGCACGGACTGGTCGGGTGGGTGGCGAAGAACGAAAAGGCGACCCACGCCACCCGGTTCGAACGGGACACCCGGGCGGCCCTGCGCTTTTACACCATCGACGAGCCGATCAAGTCGTTCGCCGCCACCCCGGTCCGCCACGGCGACCGGACCATCGGCGTCCTGGCCGTCGACAGCAAAAAGCAATATGTCTTCACCGACAAGTCGCTCAAACTTCTCGACGACTTCGCCGTCGCCATCGGCCGGTCGCTGGCCATGGGGCGGGGGCGGATCAAACTGCGGGAGGACGCCGAGGCTTTCGAGGGGGTTCACGGCCTCATGGCCCGCCTGGTCGGCTCCCGCGATGTGGATGAGGTGAGCGCCGCCCTACGCCTTGGATTGCAGGGGATCGTCCCCCACGAGAAACTCCTGCTGGCCCTTCACGACCGGGAGGACGATCTGTTCCGGCTCCACGACCCCCGCGGGTCGGGCGTGGAAGGGGACCCGGTCAACCTGACCAACTGCCGGTTGGGGCATGTCATCGGGCAGCAGCGGGTCATCAACATGCCCAGCGTCGGCGACGCCCGGATCGCTCCCGGCGTGAAAGGGGAGGAGTGGGGCTCTTTCCTCGGTGCGCCGATGCTGGTCAACAACGAGACCGTCGGCGCCATCGGGCTCTTCTCCCGCCGCCCCAACGCCTTCACCCGCGCGGCGGAGCTGGCCCTCTTCATGGTCGCCTCCACCGTCGCCAGCTCTTTCGCCTGGTTGCGGACCGGCGCCGGGGCGCCCCACCCCGGGGATATCGACCCGGTTACCGGCGCCCGGACCCTCTCGTATGCCCTCGCAATGGGGAAACCGTTCGCCGGGCGGGGGGTGGTGGCGGTGATCAACCCCATCGGCCTGCTCCACGTCAACGCCGAACTGGGGGTTCACGCCGGAGACGCCGCCTTGCTCGAAGTGAGCCGACGGCTGGCGGCCATCGCCCCGGAGTCGTCCCTTCTGGTCCGCCCCTGGGGCGACCGTCTGGCCCTCTTCGTCGGCAAAGGGGGGGCGTCCGACGCGCTGGCCCTCATGCGGGCGGCGGTGCGGGCCATCGAAGAAGCCCCCATTCTGGTTGATGGGGCCGATATAATCATGAAAGCTTGCGCCGGGGCCTCCCTCGCGCCGGACGACGGGGTCGGCGCCGAGGAGCTGCTGATCCGGGCCGAGACGGCCTGCCGCATGGCCCGTCGCATCGTGGGGGAGCGGATCGCCCTTGCCGGCGACAACGGCGCCCTCCCCGAGCTGACTTCCCTGAAAGGATAACGAGGTGCTGTTCGACACGCTCTTTCGCCGTTTTTCCACCGACCTTGCCATGGATCTCGGAACCGCCAACACACTGGTGTACGCCAAAGGGAAGGGGATCCTCCTCAACGAACCGTCGGTGGTGGTCATCTCCAAAACCACCGGACGGCTCGTCGCCATTGGATCGAAGGCGAAGGCGATGTACGGAAAAACCCCCGACGAATATCAGGCCATCCGACCCATGAAAGACGGCGTCATCGCCGACTTCGACTCCACCAAAAAGATGATCGCCTACTTCATCGAGCAGGTGAAGGGGAGCCGGTTCTCCTTCCGCCCCCGGATCGTCATCGGCGTCCCCTCGGGGATCACGCAGGTAGAGAAGCGGGCCGTCATCGACAGCGGCATGGCCGCCGGCGTCCGGGAGGTCTTTCTGATTGAAGAGCCGATGGCCGCCGCCATCGGCACCAAGATGCCCATCGGCGAGTCGGTGGGCAACCTCATCGTCGACATCGGCGGCGGGACCACCGAGGTGGCCATCATCTCCCTTTACGCCACCGCCTATTCCGAGTCGATCCGGGTGGCCGGAGACGAAATGGACGAGGCCATCGTCCGGTACGTCAAGAACCGCCATAGCATGGACATCGGCCTGTTCGAGGCGGAAAGGGCCAAGATCGCCATCGGTTCGGCCTATCCCCTCGACTCGAAGCTGACGCTGAAAATCTTCGGACGCAACCTTTTGACCGGGCTGCCGGGGAACATCACCCTGACCGACGCCGAAGTGCGTGAAGCCATCGAAGACCCGATCCACGCCATCTGCGAGGCGGTCCGGGCCGCGATGGAGCGGACTACCCCCGAGTTCGCGCAGGACATCTCCAACCGGGGGATCGTCCTGGCGGGGGGGGGCGCCCTCATCAAGGGGCTCGGCGCCCGGCTTTCGAAGGAGATGGGCATTCCGGTCTACCGCTCCAAAGACCCGCTCACCGCCATCGCCCGGGGCGCCGGCGCGGTGATCGAGGACTGGGCCAACCTGAAACGGGTCACCATCAACTGATCGGCGCGCGCCGCCCCCTCGTATCGACGGGCCGACTGCGGTAGAATCGGGGTATTCCCAAACTCCTTTTCATGCGGTCCGGCTCACCGATGATAGAAAAATACAGGGGTCTTCCCTTCGCCACCCGGCTTGCGCTCGTCATCGCGCTGATCGTCACCTTCTTCTCGGGGGTGAACGTCGCTTTAAGCATAACCCGGCACGAAACCACCACGCAGGAGCGGGTCCAAAACTTCGCCGCCGGCATCGCCGAATCGGTCCTGTCCTCGCTCAACGCCATGATGATTCAGGGGACCATCGGCGACCGGCAGGTATTCACCGACATCATCCGCAAGAGCAGTCGGGGGCTGGAGGAGATACGAATCGTCCGGGGCGATTCGGTCAACCAACAGTACGGCGAGGGGAGCCCCGACGAAGCCCCCAAGGATGACCTAGACCG
>JADGCD010000153.1 GCA_015229165.1 Nitrospinota bacterium
CCCCGGCGGCGTCGGCGAGCGCGGCGAAGTTGCTCCCCCGTCCCGAGGCCAGCGCCACCGCCGAAAGGGGGCGCCCGGCGCCCACGGTCCCGTCGGACATTTTTAGCGTCCCCCCGCCGCCGCCCGGATCGGCTCGGGCCGCTCCAGCGCCATCGTGATCCGTTTGACCATCTGGATGTTCTGCGTATGGCCGCTCCGGATGGCGGTGAACTTGGCCAGCACCGGGCGTCCCAGCAGGTACAGGTCGCCGATCAGGTCGAGGATCTTGTGGCGGCACGGCTCGTTGGGATAGCGCAACGGAGTGTTCAGCACCCGGTCGGCGCCGATGAGGACGAAGTTGGAGAGCTTGCCGCCGGCGGCGAGCCCCGCCTCGTTGAGGGCCTTGATGTCGTCCAGGAAGCCGAACGTCCGGGCCGGGGCGATCTCTTCCTTGTAGGTGGTCGGCGTGTCGAAGGCGTAGGTGTGCTCCTGGCGCCCGATGGGGGCCGGATATTCGAGGGTGTAATCGACGGAGAAGGCGTCGGCCGGTTCGGCGACGAGGGCGGGGCCGGCGGCCGGGTCGCCGACGACGATGGTCTCGGTCAGGCGGATCGGCTCCACCAGGGCGTCCTGCTCCTCCAGCCCGGCGTCTTCGATGAGGGAGCAGAAGTCGAGCGCCGAGCCGTCCATGATGGGGGCTTCGTCGCCGATCTTGATGAGCACGTTGCTGACCTGGTAGCTGGAGAGAGCCGACATGATGTGCTCGATGGTCTTGATGGTGACGTGCCCGTTGGAGAGGGTGGTGGCGTATTCGGTGGAGCGGACGTATTCGATCCGGGCCGGGACGCGGGCGCCGGTGGTGATGTCGGCGAAGACCACCCCTGCGTCGGGGGGCAACGGCGACAGGATCAGCCCGGTGCGGGTGCCGGAGTGCAGCCCCTGCCCGCAGAGGACCAGGCTGGTCTTGAGGGTCTTCTGGCGAAGCGACGGCCCCGCCTCCTGCGTCGGCTCTCCGGCCACCGCCGACAGCCGCCGGGGTTGCGCGCCGGGGGTCGGGTCGGAGAGGGAGATGAGGTCGAAGCTGGTCAGGGTCAACTCCCCCTCTTCGCACCGCTGGACCGCCCCCTCCACCGCCCCCTGCAACTGGCCGATGTTTCCCGGCCACGGGAGTTCGGAGAGGGTGTCGAAGACCTGCGGGTCGATTTTCTCGATGTGCTTGCCGTACTCGTCGGCGAAGAGGTCGACGAACCGCTCCACGAAGGCCGGGATGTCGGTCTTGCGGCGGCGCAACGGGACCATGCGGATCAGCTCGCCGGTCTCGTCCAGAAGGGTGAAGAGCCGCTCGTCGAGCCCTTTGCCCGTCGGGTCGATGAAGGAGACGACGATCCGGACGTCGTCCCCGTCGGCGTCCTCCTGGGCGAAGTGGGCGGCCAACGTTTCCGCCAGCCGGGGTTGGAGGGCCGGGGCGAGTTTGTGGAGGCTGTCGAAGAAGAGGGTCCCCCCTTCCGCCAGGGCGAACCGGGAGCGGGCGGGGAGGGCGGCGGCGGAGAGGGTTCGCTCGAACTGGATCTCGTCCAACTCGGCGCAGTTGATCTCGATGAAGGGATGGTCGCGCCGGTCGGAGAGGTTGTGGATCATCCGGGCGGCGTAGCGTTTGCCGAGGCCCTCCTCCCCCGCCAGCAGGACGGGGCGGGATTTCTCTGCGGCGGTGACGATGGAGCGCTGGAGCCGTTTGGCGGCGCGGGAGGCGCCGAGGAACCGGCGGTCGGCGGCGGAGCCGGGGGTGAAACCGACCGAGCGGCGCCGGGCGAGTCGCCCCTTGCGGCTTTTGAGGGCCTTGGCCACGGTCCGCAGCAGGTGGTCCATGGAGAAGGGCTTTTCGATGAAGTCAAAGGCGCCGAACTTGGTGGCCTTCACGGCGGTGTCGATGGCGCCGTGTCCGCTCATCATGACCACCTCGATGTCCGGGTCGGCGTTTTTGAGGAGTTTTAACGTCTGGATGCCGTCGATGCCGGGGATCCAGATGTCCTGCAGCACGAGGTCGGGCGCCTCCGACTGGACCAGCCGAAGGGCGCTCTCGCCGTCGACCGCCGTGAGAACCTCGTACCCCTCGTCGGTGAGGATGTCCTTGAGGGTCTCGCGGATGTTGGCCTCGTCGTCCACCACGATGATGCGTTTTTTCTTCATCCCCCCATTTTACCACCCCCGGAGGAAGAGGGGGAGGGGTCAGGCGAGGAAGAGGTTCTCACGGTGATAGGCGAGAAAGTCAGGTGAAGGGCCAAATTTTTCAGGCATCTCTATGACGCTCCCGTGGAAGGAGCCAAGAGCGGCCTGGAAGTATGGGTCGGCTCCTTCCTTCACAACCGGCGAGATGACGACACAAAAGTCGTCGTCCAGGGTCATCAGGCCACCGTCGAAAGCGCGGTCGTGGAGGGCCGATAGGAGGAGCCCGTTGCGGGGATTGAGCCTTTGCGTTGGACTATGGCGCCACGGAACAATGTGACTGGCGACCAGGAGAGCGGGAATCGCGAGCCCGGAAACGCAGCACCGCCCCCCATACACCCCGAGGAGCGCGCGCCGAAAAAAAACCTGTCCGATCCGGGCGACGCTTTCGACAGTCCGCTCTGTCGGCGCCGCTCCTGTCGCATCAAATGGGAGCTCCTCTGAATCCTGCGCGGCAAGTGAGAAATCTCGTAGAGATTGTTGCGCTTCGAGCGCGAACCGCCCCCAATCGTCGTTCATCTCCTCCCACAGGAGCCGGTCTGCGGAGGAGGCTCCGGCAAGCCCTAAGCGTCCGGTTGCACGAAAGGTCGGATCGATGCTGGCGATGTTGCAAAGCTTCATGGCCAGCGCCGAGGGGGTCCGTGCGAGGGCGGTAGCGGTTTGAATGATTACCGGATTTTTTGAGTGGAACTGCCCGAACGACAGGCGCGTGTAGAGTTCGAAAGCGACCAACAACTCAGCGCGGCTCCAACTCTTGCTCATCGTTCACTCACCCCAACGGCAACGTCAGCGTAAACCGGGCGCCGGTGGGGTCGTTGTTGGTGACGGAGACGGTCCCGCCGTGGTCTTCCACGATCCGGGCGACGATGGCAAGGCCCAGCCCGGCGCCGGTCGGTTTGGTGGAGACGTAGGGGCGAAAGATCCGGTCGGCCACTTCCGGGGCCACGCCGGGGCCGTCGTCGGCCACGGTCACCGTCACCGACCGGCCGTCCCCAGCCCGCTTCGTGGACAGCCGCACCGTCCCTTCCTCCCCGATGGCGTCGATGGCGTTCTTCACCAGGTTGGCAAAGACCCGTTTGATCTGCTCGGTGTCGATGTTGACCAGATCCACCGCCGGGTCGAGGTCGGTGACCAACTCCACCCCCGGCGTGGTATCCCGGTAGAGGTTGACCACCTCCTCGATCACGTCGTGCAGCGGCGCCGGCGCAGGCGCCAGCTCCAGCAGGCTGATGTCCGACAGGCTCTCCGGCCCCTCGCCGGGGGGGCGGGTCTCGTCGAAGGGGGCGTCCCCCTTGCGCGCCAGTTGGGAGAACTTGTCCACCAGGTTCTTCATCTGCGCCACTTCGTGGATGATGGTGTTGGTGGCGTCGTCGAAGACCTTGGGGAAGTCGGGGGCGTTCTTTTCGAACTTGCGGCGCATCCGCTGGGCAGAGAGCTGGATGGGGGTCAGCGGGTTCTTGATCTCGTGGGCGACGACGCGGGCCATCTCCCGCCACGCTTCCGCCCGCTGGGCGGAGATCAGCGCCGTCAGGTCGTCGAAGACCATGACCGCCCCCAGATAGCTCCCCGCGTGGTCGGTCAGTGTGGACAGCGTCGTCTTGAAGGTTCGTCGGCGCCCGTCGATGCGGACTTCGACCTCCCGCTCCGCCGACTGGACCTTGGTGGCGGGGATGTCGCGAAAGAGATCGCGGATCGGCGCCAGCGCGGAGCGCCCCAGCAGCCGCTTGTAGTTCTTTCCCCTTGCCTCGTCGGGAACGGCGCCCAGCATCCGGGCGGCGGAGCCGTTGATGGTGGTGACGGCGCCCGATTTGTCGATGGAGATGACCCTGCGGCGACGTTGTCCAGCACCGCTTCGATGTACTGTCCCCAGTGGCGCAGCTCCACGTTGGCGTCGGTCAGCTCCCGGTTGGCCTGCCGGATCCGCTCTTCGGAGGCCCGCAGGTCGTGGGTCATCTTGTTGAACGCCTCCACCAACTGTCCCACCTCGTCGGCCCCGGTGGGGAGGTCGATGGTCACCGACAGGTCGCCCCGGGCCACGGCGTCGGTGGCTTCGGAGAGCTTCGTCAGCGGCACGGTGATCCCCTTGGCCAGATAGAAGCCGACCCAGACCGCCGAGAAGACGATGACCAGCGCAACCAACGCCAGCGTCACCTGATAGCTGGCCTTGATAATTTCCTTCTTGAGGGTCAGCTGCTTGTAGTCCTCGAAGGCTTTCGTGATCCCCTGCACCCGGACGATCAGCTCCTTGGTGGCTTCCTTGACCACCACCACCGCCCCTTCGGCCCGTTCGGTCTCAGAGTCGGGGCGGATCGGCGCCACCGAGACCACCACCGTCGCGGCGCCGCTCTCCCGGACCACCGTCACCGTCTCCCCCAGCGCCACCCGGGCCAGCGCGTCGGGGACGTCCCGCAGGGCGTAGACGGCGCTTCCGCCGGTCCGGGCCGCCTCGGCCACGAGGGCGAAGTTCTGGTCGTAGACCTGGATCAGGTCGACGTTGTACTCCCTCAGCTTCTGGCGCAACAGCCGGTGGAGGCTCGGCGTCGACCGTTCGGAGATCAGCCCCCGCTGCCGGATGAGCCCGGTCAGGTACTCGGCGTTTCCCTGCACCCGGTCCCGCGATTCGGAGTAGAGGTTCTCCGCCACCTGCAACGCCTCGGCCAGCGTATGCTCCACCCGGGCGTTGAGCCACTTGTCCACCGCCTCCGACAGCAGCTCCGTGGCCACGGCGAACATGAGGATCGAGGGCGCCAGGGTCATGAAGAGAAACGACAGCACCAGCTTGGTCTGGAACCGGGCGCCGGCCACCTGTCCCTTCCGGTCGAACCAGAGCTTTACCAGCTGGCGGGCCACCAGCAGCGTCAGCAGGATCAGCATGATGATGAGCAGGTTCAGGACCAGCGCCACCGCCAGATCGTTGCTGATCGGGGCGTCCAGACTCGCCTCGTGGCGCATCAGGTAGATGACCACCATCACCACGAAGAGGCCCAGAAACCCGATGGCAAGATAGCGGGCCTTCTTGCGCCGTTTGGCGTGGACGTC
>JADGCD010000154.1 GCA_015229165.1 Nitrospinota bacterium
GGCGGTTCAGGGAGAAGTCGAACAGGTCGACATACCCTTCGGCCTTGAAGACGCCGTCGGCCAGTGTGTAGCTGAGGGGAACCTTCCGGGTGACGCCGTTCATGGTCACCGCCAGGGTGAGCGTCCCTTCCTTGTTGTCGCCGAAGAGGCTCTCGATGGACGCTTCGATGGCCCCCTGTCCGGCGAAGAGGCCGAAGAACCCCTTGACCAGATTCTCGTCCCGTCCCGGGTTGCCGGTGTCGACCGACAGGCCGTCGATGGTCACTTTCGCCCCGGTCAGGAGGGCCGAAAGCGACCCCCCCTGATTCTGGCCGGTGGGGGAGAGGGTCTTGAACGTCCCCCCCACCGGGGCCTTGGCGGGGGTCTTGTACGCGATCCAGCGGACCGACAGGCGGGAGGGATCGACGGTGAAGGTCTCCCCCCGCGCCACGGGGGCGGCGAGCAGTGCGGCGAGCGCGAGCAGGATCGGCAGGTGTCTCATGGTCATCCCCTTGGTTGAAGTCGTCCGCCTATCCTAGCAGATAGTGTTTCCACACCCTGCTCTACAGCCCCTTCCCCGGCCTCCGGCGGATCAGGCCGGGTTCGGGGGCGTCGGATAGAAGGTGACGTCGGCCCGGCGGCGCAGTTCCGTCAGGTGGCTCTCCACCGCTCCTTCGGTCAACACCTCCGTGGCGATCCGGCGGGCCTCCTTCGGGTCGCGCGGCTCGGCGGGGGTGATCTCCAGCACCTTGAAGAGCGACCATCCCTTCTCCCCCTGCACCGGCAGGGTGATCTCCCCCGGCTTGGTGGAGAGCAACGCCCGGTCAAGATCGGACCAGGGGGTCCGTCCGATGACCATGGCGCCGATCCGTCCGGCTTTCTCCCGGGCGAAGGGGGCCACGGAGTGGTCCATGGCCAGTTGGTAGAAGCTCTCCCCGGCCACCGCCCGGGCGCGCAGTCCGTCGGCCGCGGCCTCGGTGGGGACGACGATCATCAGGGCCGACACGGTCCGGGGCTCCTGCTTCAGATAGCCGGTCCGTTCGATATAGGCGTCGATTTTCGCCGGGGTGGGGGCGAACCGGCGGGCCAGAATGTCGCGCATCATGGAGACCGCCTCGCTCTTCTTGACCTCTTCCGACTGGGCGATGAAGAGAGGGCTTTTGGCCAGCCCGACCTCCCGGGCGCGGGCGGCCAGCAGCCGCTCCTCGGTCAGGTCGACGAGGTATTCGAGGAGGTCTTTCTTCGACGAGCCGAACCGGGAGAAGGGTTCGCGGATGTCGCCGTAGTCGAGAGTGAAAAGGGTGGAGGTGACCAGCCGCTCCCGGTCGGAGAGGGAGGCGACCTCCTTTTCCGCCAGCGCCGGGGAGAACTTCACCTGATAGGCGTCGAAGAGGGCCAGGCTCTCCTGCTGGATCACGTATTTGCGCTTCTCGGCCACCAGCACCGCCCGGGCCGCCTCCCACTCCAGCCCGGAGGCGTCGGCGTAGGCGTCGACCCGGGCGTCGGGGACGGTCGCCTTCGCGTCGAACAGCGCGCGCCGGTAGAGCCCGGCCAGCGTGGCCCGCTCCACGGCGTCGACCTTCTCCTTCCACGCCGCCGATTTGGTGATCCCCTGCGCCACCGCCTCCCGCCACAGGATCTCGGCGTCGATCATCCGGGAGATGATCTCGCGGGCGTAGGGGTTCTTGCCCAGGGGATCGTCGACGGCGGTCGGGTCGTTGACCGGCAGCGACCCGAGGGTCCGGTTCAGCTCTTCCTTGGTGATGACCCGGTCGTAGACCTTCACCAGCGGGGTTTCGGCCCATGCGGCGGGGGGCGTCAAGAGCAGAGCGGCAAGCGCCGCGCAAGCGTATCGTTTCATGTTCTTCTTATCTCTATAGTCTTACACGTTTCATGCAGGATGACGCAAAGCGTCATCGAGGCAGGCGATACAAGGAGGAAGCGGGGGCGCAAACGGAGCGTACACGAAGTACGTGAGTATTGCGCGCCCGATTCCGACACCGTAGCGCCAACGCAGATAGCTTTGCGGCTCCTGCGTAAAAAGGGCCGGAGGGGAAACCCCCCCCGGCCCCGTCATGCCATTATATCGGACGACTTAGTTGGGGTTGGCGCCTCCTTTGTCGATGCCGATGGAGTGCATGTAGGTGACGGCCAGGCCGTAGTCTTCACCGAGTTTCTTGCCCTTGTAGAGCCGCTTCTCGGCGACGGTCGGGACGCCCCCCTTGTTGACCTGGTGGCAGGCGGCGCACTTGACCGGCCCATGCGACCCGTCGGGGTTCATGGAGGCCGCCTGGTTGTAGGAGGTCAGGTCCACCTTGTCGGTCACCGGGTAGAGCCCGTGGATCGACTCGTGGCAGGTCTGGCAGGTCAGCCCCGCATGCCCCTTGCTGTAGCGCATGAGGGACGGCTTGCCCGGCTGGTTGATGGGGAAGGCCGCGCCCCCCTGTCCTTCGCCGTACGGAGCGGCGTGACAGTCGGCGCAGTGGGGCTCACCGGCGGAGAGCCAGTAGTCCCGCCCGTGGGTGGCGGCGCTGTAGGGAACCGCCATGCCCCCCTCGACCTTCGTCATCGGGTTGGCCGACAGGATCGAGACCGAGACGTCGCCGTCGCCGTCCTTGCTGATCACCGGGCCGCCATTCTTGATGGCGATGACGGCGATGTCGGGCACGGTCCGCTCCTCGGCCCAGGTCAGCATGACGCCGGAGTCCTTGTCCTCCCCTTCCATCGGCACTTTCGGGTCGATGTAGCGGGAGATCAGGGTGGCCTTGTCGACTTTCAGGGCTTCGGCGATCTGGTCCAGCGTCTTGTTGCGCAGGGTCTCGCCGGTCTGCAGGAAGGCGTTCTCAAGGTTGTCCCGCTGGTACAGCTCGCGGGTCAGCTGGTTGTGGCAGTTGGTGCACCAGAGCCCCTTGTATTTGCCCCCCTCCTTGACCACGTTGTCGGCCAGGTACTGGCCGACGGCGTTGAGCTGGGCGCCGGTCCCCAGCGCTTTCGAAGCGCCCGGGTTGGAGTGAACGTCGCGGCCTACGAAACAGCCCCCCTTGGCGTCGCGGTTGTCGGCGGTGGCGTAGGCGTTCTTGCCGTCCTTGGTGATCGGATAGCCTTCCATGCTCCGGTTCTGCCGGTGGGCCGGGTGGCATCCCTGGCAGGAGCCGGTGCGTCCCTGGCCGTCGGGCATGGGGCGCAGTTTCTGGTGGGCGCTGTGGATCGCCTGGGTCAGGGCCGGGATCACCTTCGCCCCGTCCTTGGCGCCCTTCACGACATCCCCTTTGGTCTTGGAGGCCAGCACGCCGATGACGTTATCCGCATGGCACTTCTGGCAGAGGACCGCCCCCCGGCCCAGCCGGTTGGAGGTGGCCTTCGGGTTGTACTTCGAGAGGAAATCGGTGCCGTGCTTGTCGTCGTGGATCTCCATGATCGAGATCGCGGTCGCCTTGAGCTCGGAGAACCATTCGGAGGCGCCCACCGATTTCCAGTAGGCCATTTCGCCCTTGTACTTGTTGTACTTGGCGCCGTTGGCGTTCTCGTTGGAATGGCAGTTGAAGCAGTTGGGGACGTCGATGGGGTTGGTGCCGACGTACGAGACCGGCTTGCCGGTGGTGGAGTCGATGACCGCTTTGCCGGAGGCGGCGTCCACCAGCGTCACCCGTCCCTGCTGGAAGGGCTGGATGTCGGTCTCCTGCACTTTCAGGATCCCCTTGGTCATCTCGGAGTCGAGGAAGGGGGTCAGCGGCAGGCCGAGAGCCTCCCACACGCCGGGGTTGGTCAGCATGATGGGGGTGTTGTCCAGCACCGGCGATTTGGTGTAGACGATGGTCCCCTTGTCCCCCGAGTAGCGCAGATACCCGCCGGAGACCGGCTGGCCGGCGGGGCCGGCGTCGAGGGGAATGGGCATGTCGGCCCCGACCCGCAGTTTCTTGCTGTCGGCCGAAGTGTTGTCGGGGTTGGAGCCTTCCAGATCGGCGTAGACGTAGAGGTGGTCGAAGTAGGCGTTGGCCACCGATTCGTTAGGGCCGTAGGGGTTGCCGTCGCCGTTCATGTCGTACGGGACGTTCCAGTAGGCCATCTTGTTGCCTTCGGAGTAGCTGTTGTCGATATGCTCGTAGAACAGCTTGAACCGCTTGTCGCCGTCGACGACGATGGTGGGATCTTTCGGATCGGCGCCCAGAAGGGCCGGTTTGCCGTCCTTGCTGAACTTCCCGTTCTTGACGATCTGCGTCAGGATCGAGTTGTACGGCGGCAGGACGCAGCAGTACGAGAAGTCGAATCCGGTGCAGTGCATCCCCAGTTCGTAGTTGATCGAGATCACGTAGTCGTGACCTTCCGCCTTCTTTGCCGTGGCGGTCGGCGCGGCGCCGAACGTCATGGCAAGGGCGGCGACGACCGCAGTGGCCGTCTGTTTCAAGCCCCTTCTCTTCATAAAACCCCTCCTTGATGGATAACCGTCAAGCCCCGCTTCGCCGACGGGGGAGAGCGCAGGGGAATGGTCCGCTGCGTTTTCGACCACCGGAAAGCGGGACATGTATCGCATGGCGCGACGGAAAGGGAACCGGCCCAGGGTGGCCCCCCACCCTTGACTGAAAAAACTATAGTCCCTTGACATGGTCCGGTAAAGGGAACAGGTCGAATTTTCCGGCGACCTCTGTATGGCCTTATAACCTTCAGTCTATGGTCAGAATGGCGCGTCTCCGGCGTCGGCGAAGGCCACGAAACGGAGGTGATGACCGGAAGCCCCCCCCTGCGGAAGGATATGCGTCGTCGCGGGGGCCGCTCCCGCCGACGGCTGGGGGGGCCACGCCGCTACGGGTACTTGCGCCACCCTTTCGGCGTTCCGGCCAGGGCGGCGCGCCGCTCCAGCCAGGTGAGCAGATCCTCGTAGTAGGCGACGATTTTCCCCATGTCGGCGGGGGTCATGCCGACGGTGGCGCGCAGGTCATTGTCGGCGGCGGGGCTGACGCCCCGTTCCATCTTTCCCTTCAAGGCGCGGTAGTGGCGGATGGCTTGGACATAATGGCCGTATTTCATCTCCCACCACGCCCGGTCCCGTCCGTCATAAAGCTCTTTCCCCTCACGGTTGGGGGTCAGGGTCAGCCGCCCCCCGCTCCCGTCGATCTGGTAGACGAACTCGTTCAGGAAGCTCCCCCCCAGGAGACCGTCCATCCCCGGCCCCAGGGTCTCGCTGATCCCCCCTTCGATATCCTCCACCCCGGCCGT
>JADGCD010000155.1 GCA_015229165.1 Nitrospinota bacterium
TGGCGCGGGGGGTCTGTGGGCGGGCGCCGCGATGTCGGGTGGTCGATCTGGCGGGGCGTCACGAGCTGTTGCGGGGGGGGGCGGAGACCCGGTGGGGGGCGTGGACTGAATTGCGCCGGTTTGTCGGGGTGGTTGTCTTCTCTCCCATGGGGCGTGACGGTCTGTAGTAGAATCTCTCTTCTGCGGGGCGTAGCGGAGCCTGGTACCGCGCCTGGTTTGGGACCAGGAGACCGGAGGTTCGAATCCTCTCGCCCCGACCACCGGCCACGGGCCGGGGCGATTTTCCTTTCGCCCTTTCGTTGGCGCGCTCGTTGGCGCGCAACCCTTGACAGGTTACGGTGGTTCCAAGTTCTTCCATGTACCACGACCCATGCCAACCCTATAGTATTTGGAAGTGTCCGGACAGTCGTTCTTTTGTCAGGAGGCGAATATGCCCGACTCCGTCAGCTCCGAGCCGTTTCATGTTTTGGCCGCATCCCTCGGAGAAAGCGGCTTTGTCGCTCACCGCAGACTCCTTGAAGGCATTCTCGATGGGACGTGGACGACGTCCACCGAGCTCATTGGCGAGCTGGGCGCCGCTGTTCTGGCGATCCGCAAGGAATGCAAACCCCTGAGCCCCCATCAAAAGGCTTTGGTAAGGCAATGTTTGCGGGAGGTGCGCAAGGCCTGGCCCGGGTTCGGATGGTTCAGTTGGCTGCCGTTTGGCCGATAAGTCCTCCGGCGTTTCCCGACCGGGCGCGGCCCGTGCGATCTTCCTTCCGCTTTCTCGCTGGCGCGCTCGATGGCGCGCAACCCTTGACGGGTCAAGACGGTCCTGAACGTGTCTTCGCCCCTCACCTCACCGTCGGCGCGGCCCGTGCGACCCTCCCCCCTTATCTCTTCTCACCCCCGTCGGTCGATCTGAAGACGGCCCTGTTTGCGGTGCTATAATATGGTCATTTAAGAACCCTCTGGCGAGGTTGATCGTGGACGTCAAATTTTCGGAAGACCTGCTTCCCCTCACCGACCTGAAGGCAAATCCGAGCAAGGCGGTGAAACAAGCGACCGAAACGCATCGCCCCGTACTCCTGACCAACCGAGGGAGGGGGGTCGCCGTACTCCAGTCGGTGGCCGATTTCGAGAAGGGGGAGGAGGAGCGGGCTTTCATGCGGGCGGTGGTCGCCGGTCTGGGCGACCTCGACAGCGGGGCCGAGGTCACGCTGGCTGACGCTCGGAGGCGGCTCGGCCTGAAGTAGACGGGGTCAATGAAGATCACTTTCGCCGAATCGGCGGTTCGGGATCTGGAGAATATCCGCGACTGGTACGCCCATCAGGGAGCGCCGGATGTGGGACGCCGTTTCGTTGGGGAGATATTCCAACAGGTGGAGCGGCTTGCGGCGCATCCGCAGTCAGGACGTATCGTGCCGGAATTCGACCAACCGTTCCTGCGGGAGTTGATCCATCCCCCTTTCCGAATCGTTTACAAGCAGGAACCGCACATGGTCCGCGTCGTCCGCATCTGGCGCTCCGAACGGCTCCTTCGTCTGCCACCGTCGGCGGGGTAGGAAGGCCCGTGGCGGTCAAAGCCCAATTCGCTTTCAGTGGCGCCCGCTCCCCGCTTTTTCTTGCCAACCCCTACGGATTACAGTACCATCCCACTTTTTGGCGCCGTCCGTGCGCGCCTTCGCCGAGCAACCGAAGAGGGACTGTCGTGAACGTTTCCGTCCGCCTTGCCGACCTTCTGACCGGGATGGCGCCCGCCCCCGATGGGGCCCCCCAGGAAGGGCATGCCCTGGTCATGATCGTCTTCTACGCCGCCCTGTTCGGCGTCTTCTATTTCCTCCTCATTCGCCCCCAGAGCAAGCGGAACCGCGAGGTCCGCGAGCTGCAAGATTCGCTGTCAAAGGGGGACCGGGTGGTCACCACCGGCGGGATCTTCGCCACCGTCCACAAGGTGGAGGAGGATGTCGTGACTCTGGAGATCGCCGAAGGGGTCCGGGTGAAAGCGCAGCGGGGCGCCGTGTCGGAGCGGATCGGGGCGTCGGACGCCGGGAAGAAGAAGGAAGACGCATGAACCGCTCCATTCTCTGGCGGCTTGCCGTCATTGCGGTCGTGGTCGGGGTGGCCGCCTTCGCCGCCTGGCCGCTCGACAAAAAGATCAACCTGGGGCTCGACCTGCAGGGGGGGATGCACCTGGTCTACGAGGTCGACGCCGACAAGGCGGTCCTCTCCTCCATCGACACCACCGCCGACGACCTGGGCAAGTACCTCAAGAGCAAGGGGGTCATCCTCTCCTCCGTCCGGCGCGAGGGGGAGACGATCGCCCTGTCGTTCCCCGACGCCGACCAGACCCGGGCGGCCGCCGTCGTCGTGAAGGAGGACTTCACCATCCTCGACCCGTCGGAGGCCACCGAAACCGGCCTCGTCTACGCGCTCACCGCCGACCAGCGCAAGACCGTCTTCGACAACGCCATCGACCAGGCGCTGGAGACGCTGCGCAACCGGATCGACCAGTTCGGCGTGGCCGAGCCGGTCATCCAGCGGGAGGGGGGCGCCCGGATCCTGATCCAGCTCCCCGGCGTCCGCGACCGGGAGCGGGCCATCGGCATCATCGGCAAGACCGCCCGGCTGGAGTTCCGGTTGCTCAACGAAAAGACCACCGTCTCCGAGGCGCAGGAGCTGGGCGCCCCCATGGACTCGCAGATCCTCTTCGAGAAAGAGTACGACCGGGTGACCAAAAAGGTCATCGGGCGGACCCCCTATCTGGTCAAACGCAAGGTGGAGCTTTCGGGCGACGCCATCACCGAGGCGTCGGTCCGGGTCAACCAGATGAACCAGCCCTACGTCTCCATCGACTTCAGCAAGGAAGGGGGGCGGACCTTCGCCCGCCTCACCAGCGAGAACGTCGGCAAGCGGATGGCCATCGTGCTGGACGGGTCGATCTACTCCGCTCCGGTCATCCGGGAGTCGATCACCGGCGGTTCGGCCATGATCGACGGAACCTTCTCCTACGAAGAGGCCCGCGACCTGGCGCTCGTCCTCCGGGCCGGGGCGTTGCCCGCGCCGCTGATCAAGCTGGAGGAGCGCTCCGTCGGCCCCTCGCTGGGGCACGACTCCATCGAGGCCGGAGTCGTCTCCAGCGTCGTCGGCACGCTGGCGGTCTTTCTCTTTATGCTGGTCTACTACCGCTTTGGCGGAATCGTGGCCGACGTGGCCCTCTTCCTGAACATCGTGATCCTGATGGGGACGCTGGCGTATTTCGGCGCGACGCTCACCCTGCCGGGGATCGCGGGCATCATCCTGACCATCGGCATGGCGGTCGATTCCAACGTCCTCATCTTCGAGCGGATTCGCGAGGAGCTGTCCGTCGGCAAGACCGTGCGGGCCGCCGTCGACGCCGGTTTCGAAAAAGCCTTCCTGACCATCGTCGATTCCAACATCACCACCCTTATCGCGGCGGTGGTCCTCTTCCAGTTCGGCACCGGCCCGGTGAAAGGGTTCGCCGTGACGCTGACACTGGGGCTGCTGGCCTCCATGTTCACGGCGATCTTCGTGTCGCGCACTCTCTTCAACGCGTACCTCGGCGGCCGCCGGGTGTCGAAACTCTCGATCTGACATGAAACTGATCCCCGAAAACACCCGTATCGACTTCATCGGCGTCCGGCTTCCCGCCGCCCTCTTTTCCGGTCTGTTGATCGTCATCTCGCTGGTCTCGCTCCTGGTCAAGGGGGGGCCCAACTATGGCATCGACTTCGAGGGGGGGACGCTGATCCAGCTCACCTTCAAAGAGTCGGCAGACCTCGCCAAAATCCGGGCAACGCTGGACACCCTGGGGCTGGGAGACTATTCGGTCCAGCGGTTCGGGGACGAAAAGGATGTCCTCATCAACATTGAACGGTCGGAAGAGGGAACCGGCCCCACCGCCGCCGAGCAGGCCCAGGAGGCGCTGGCGGCGGCGTTCGGCGACACCTACGAGGTCGACCGGGTGGAGATGGTCGGCCCGAAGGTGGGCGCCGACTTGCGTAGCAAGGCGCTGATGGCCATGCTCTACGCCATGATCGGCATCCTGATCTACGTCACGCTCCGGTTCGAGTTCCGCTTCGGCGTGGCCGCCGTGACGGCGCTGGCCCACGACGCCATCATCACCATCGGCGCCTTCTCGGTCACCGACAAGGAATTCACCCTGACGGTGCTGGCGGCCCTGCTGACCATCATCGGTTATTCGCTCAACGACACCATCGTTATCTTCGACCGGGTGCGTGAAGACCTCAAGATCAAGCGGGGCATGGCGTTGGTGGATGTCCTGAACCTGGCCATCAACCAGACCCTCTCCCGCACCATCCTCACCTCCGGCCTGACCCTGATGGTGGTGCTGTCCCTCTTCTTCCTCGGGGGTGAGGTGATCCACGACTTCGCCTTCGCGATGGTGGTCGGCATCGTCATTGGCAGCTACTCTACGGTCTATATCGCCTCGCCGATCCTGCTCCTCTTCGAGAAGAAGAAAGCGCCCAAACAGAACGCTCCCGTCGGAGCCTGATTCGCCCACCCCGGAGGAGGGGAGCCGTGCGCCCGACCAAGGCCCTCTGTTCGATCCTGACGGCCCTCCTCCTGCCGCTGGCGACCGCCTGCGCCACGAAGGTGGAGGGATTGCGGGCCGATCCCTCCTTCACCGCTGTTTCGCTCCGGGAGCGGTCGGTGGCGGTGGGGGCGGTCGAAGGGCTGACCCCCCTTCCCCTCGAGACCACGCTCGGCTACGCGCAGGAGCTGCGCATCGGTTTTCTCGACCGGCGCCCCTGGCTGACCACCGTCGACGCCGGTTCCCTGCGGGCGGCGCTGGGGGAAGTCCCCTACGAAACCCTCCGGGAGAGCTGGCGTGTCGGCGCGGCGGCGGGGCGCGACCAGATCGACGCCCTCCACCAGGCCCTCCCCGACGTCGGCTACGCCGTCTTCGCCCGGATCGAGGAGAACACCCTTCGCTCCTGGCGCGACCGAGAGACGCTGCGGGAGAGCCGCACCCGGGGGGACGGCACGACCTACACCGTCGAGACCGGCGTCCGGATCACCGCCACCGTGGAGCGGCGGATGAGCGTCTCCCTCTCCATTATCGACCTGGCCGCCGGGGGGGAGGTCTGGGGCGGGCGGGTCACCAAGAGCCGACAGG
>JADGCD010000156.1 GCA_015229165.1 Nitrospinota bacterium
CGCCCTGAAGCGCCGCCACGGGAACCGGTCGAAAACCGCCGCCGACCTGGGGGTGCAGCGGACCTATCTTTCGCGGCTCATCAAAGAGCTCGATCTCGGGGAGGAGTGACCGGGACATGGATACGTGGATCACCTGGGCCGGGATCGGGTTCGCCATCGCCGTCGCCTGGTTTTTACGGGAACGGCGCGAAGAGCCCCCCGTCCGCCACGCCCCCGACCGCACCTTGGCCGGCGCGAAAGGGGAGCCCCTCTTCGACTCGGGGCGGTTCGTGGTCCGGGTGGCGGCGCTGGAGTTCGACGACGGCGGCCCGGTGCTGTACGTCAACGGCGAGTTCGCCAACGACGCCGACCCGCTGGAGGTGGAGGAGACCGAAGCCCTGGTCCGGTGCGGCGGGGAAGAGCGGGAGATGATCGGCTACGACCCGGACGACGAAGGGCGCCTCCCCGACACCCGCAACGCCACCCTGGTCGATTTCACCGGCCCCGTGACCCTGGCCCCCGGCGAGCGGGGGCTCTTTCGCATCCCCCTGTGCGACCCCGACGCCGGAGAGCGGTTGGCCGACATCCTCGATTTCCTCGACCGGGCCGCCGACGAGCTGATCGACCGGTTCGACCGGGAGTTCGGCGAGTACACGCTGGACGAGGAGTTTCTGGAGGAGATGACCGACCGGCTGCTGGCCGACCGGGCGGTGGCCGGGATCGGCGCCCGGATCAACGACGAGCTGTTCTACCGGACCGGGCCGGTGGCGGTGACCCTCAAACTCTACGGTCCCGGCGGCGACCCGGTGGACGAAGTGCGGCTCCGGTTCGACCTGACCGACGAAGAGATGGCAGAGCTTGCCGCAAACGTCGGCGTCGTCATCGCCAACAGTCTGCGGGGAGGGCTGGAGGCGCCGCTGCTTCCCTACCGCCCGGTGGTCATCGAAGCCGACCGGCTCCGGGTCGGCTGACCGCCTCCGCCGAACGGGCGCGACAGGGAGCGCGCCTTAAGCTGTCTGGAGCGAGGCGGCGAAGACGCCGGGGATTGTCGCAAGGGGGGGCGCCCCTCGCGGCCCGGCGTGCAGGGATGGAGTTGGCGACAGGGAGCGCGCCTCAAGCTGTCTGGTGCGAGGCGGCGAAGACGCCGGGGATTGTCGCAAGGGGGGGCGCCCATCGCGGCCCGGCGTGCAGGGATGGAGCCGGTGAGGGGGGTTGAACCCCTGACCTATCGATTACGAATCGATTGCTCTACCACTGAGCTACACCGGCATTTTGAAAGGGCCAATGATACCACAACCCCCAAAAGCCGCAACGGTGGAATGGAAGGCGCCCCCTCTTTCGGTCGGCGGCGAGATGATACGTTTTTGTGGCGCCTGAATATGGCGCCACGAAAAGGTGTCAGTTGTTAATGGTATTGTAAATCAATGGCATAACAGATGGTGTCCAGCATTGCGGCATTCGGCGCCCGGGAAAGTGACACGACCGCTCGGAAGGGGTGGAGGGTTCCTAATTGTAGTGCATTATAAAACAGCATATTGCAAAAGATGCGACCTTGGCACGGCCTATGCTAATACATTGGGCGTGAAGCGGGAGCGCGGTTCGGCAGCCTCGCCGGGACGAAAGGCATACCGCTTCATCATGGCCGCAAGGGCATGGCAGTAAATGAATGAATGTTCGGTAACCAAGGCGACGGCGGCTACGGATCTCCTCCCGTAGCCGCCATTTTTTTGCGACAACCTTGTCGCGCTCCCATCTAACGCTCTGTATTGGCAAGAATTGCCTTTTGTCCTTCCCCCGATTCCCGTTGACCCTCCCGGCGGAGTCTGATATTCTGCAACCCGTCGCAACAGGCGTCCTTCCCGTGCGGCAGGTTCAACCCCCACAATAAAACAGTGCGCTATGGGCCAGCTAAAAGAACAGCTTTTCCTTCAGCATCTGAACCGGAGCCTCGTCGAGGTCCGTAACCGGTTCAGAAACCGCTACACGGCCAAGAAGAGCGACCGGTTCATGGTCAAGGGGGTTACCTACGAAATCGGCTCCTGCCGGGCGGAGGGGGACGATTTTGTCTTCGAGATAAGCTCCAAGATCCCGCAGGAGCTGTTGCCCGAAAAGGTGAAAAAGGAGCGCTTTTTCAACGAGGTTCTTAAACTCATGAAAAAGGGCGCCAAGAAGCCGACCGGCGCACGGATGGAGAACATCGTCTCCGCCACCCACGAAGAAGAGTTGAAAGAGCGGGACTACGTCAACCTGACCTACCGTTACCGGGAGGGGGAACTCTACACCGGAGAGTCGGTCGCCAAACGGTTGAAGTATCATCAGGAAAAGGGGATACCGGTACCCCTCATCCCCGGCATCGCCACCCCGGCAGGCCGGGTGGTGATGGCGCTGGTGGAGGAGAGCATCGACGCCGCCGTCTCCAAATGCGTCAACGAACTGATCGACGCCAACGAGAAAGCCGTCGTGGCCCTCGGCGGCAGTTTCGCAAAAGGGGCGCCCCGGCGGGCGCCAATCGTCGCCAAACCTGCCGCCAAGCCGGTCCCCGCCCCGGCGGCAAAGAAAGCGGCCGCCCCCATAAAGCCCGCCCCCAAACCGGCGGCCAAAAAGCCCGTTCCGGCCAAGCCTGCCGCAAAGAAACCGGTCGCCAAGCCCGCTGCCAAAAAAGCCGCCGCGCCGAAGAAACCGGTCCCCAAACCGACGGCGAAAGTCGCGGTAAAGAAGGCCGCTCCCAAAGGCGCCGCCAAAAAGAGCGCTCCGGCCAAACCGGCCAAAAAAGTTATCAAAAAGAAATAACCCGATGGTGAACGGGCGGCGTCGAGGGTCGACGTCGCCCGTTTCCGTTTGCGCAGGAGTAGTGGGCCGATGAACGAGGAATTCGCCGGGCTGTTCGCCGAAACCGAGGAGAAACTCCTCCGTCTCCGGGGGCATCTTTGACCTCCCCGGCAAACTGAAAGAGCTGGAAAAACTCGAAGCCAAAATCGCCTCCGACGGGTTTTGGAACGATCAGGCGGCCACCCAACCGGTGCTGAAACGGCGCGCCCAACTCACCCGGGCCGTCGACGCCTACCGGAGGCTGGAAAAGCGTCTGGGTGACGCCCGCGACATGGCCGAGCTGCTGGAAGCCGAAAGCGACCCGGCTATGGAAGCCGAAGCGCTGGCCGAGATGCGCGCCCTGGCCGGGGAGACCGAGCAGGTGGAGCTTGCCGCCATGCTCTCCGGCGAGCATGACACCGACAACGCCATCGTCGAAATCCACTCCGGCGCAGGCGGGACCGAGTCGCAGGACTGGGCCTCCATGCTCCAGCGGATGTACTATCGCTGGGCCGAGCGGCGCGGGTTCAAGATCGAGCTGCTCGACCAACTCGACGGCGAGGAGGCGGGGATCAAATCGGCCACCTTCATCGTCAGCGGCGAATACGCCTACGGTTACCTGAAGGCCGAGGTGGGGGTTCACCGGCTGGTCCGGATCAGCCCCTACGACGCCAACAAGCGTCGCCACACGTCGTTCTCGTCGGTGGCGGTGATGCCCGAGATCAGCGACGACATCGACATCGACATCCGGGAAGAAGACCTGAAAATCGACACCTACCGGTCGTCCGGCGCCGGGGGGCAGCACGTCAACACCACCGACTCGGCGGTGCGGATCACCCATCTTCCCACCGGCGTCGTCGTCGGCTGCCAGAACGAGCGGAGCCAGCACAAGAACAAGGCCGCCGCCATGAAGGTGCTGAAAGGGAAGCTCTTCCAGTTGGAGGAGCAAAAGCGCCTGGAGAAACTGCAAAGCTTCGGCGGGGAGAAAAAGGGGATCCAGTGGGGCTCCCAGATCCGTTCCTACGTCATGCAGCCGTACCAGATGGTCAAAGACCTGCGGACCCGGATCGAAGCGGGGGACATCAACCGGGTGCTCGACGGCGACCTGGACCAGTTCATCGTCGGCTACCTGTTGCGGGGCGAATCGACCGAACCGATGGCCGACGACCTCGACTAGCAGGGGGCCGTTGCACCCCGGCATTAACCGCACGAGAGGGGACCGCTTCCATGAGGGGACGCTGATGGAGCGGAAGAAGCAGGGGGTCGTCACCGTCAACCTCAAAGAGGGGATGCCGACCGTCGAAGAGGCGCGACAGAAGCTGAAAGCCGAGCTGGCCCGCAGCCGGGATCGGGGGGTGAAAGTCGTCAAGCTGATCCACGGCTACGGCTCCACCGGCGTGGGGGGCGCCATCAAGGTAGCGATCCGGAAGTCGCTGGCCCTGCGCAAGAAAGAGGGGGCCATCCGCCTCTTCGTCCCCGGCGAGCGGTTCAACGACTGGGACGCGGAGGCCGTGGCCCTCTTCGCCGTCATGCCGGGAATGAAGGGAGACCCCGACTACCAGCGGGGGAACGAGGGGATCACCTTCGTTCTGCTGTAAGGGGGAGCCCTTTACAGCTTCCCGGCGATCATTTTCCCCAGCCCCATCAGGTCGACCTTGATGGCGCCTGCGTCCTTTGCGGCGCCGACGATCACCACGGCGCCCCCCTTGCGGAAGTAGAGGGTGTTAAACGACGGTTCGTGGAACGCCTCGTCGCCGATCCCTTTCACCGGCGCGGCGGTGAGCCCCATGAACTTGGTGGCGGTGGCGACCTCCCCTTTCAGGTCGGCGGCCGGGTTCTTCGACGGCAGGATCCGGATGGTGGCCATCGGCATGGTGGGATACTGCTTGTCGACGTAGGCCACCTTGTCTTTTCTGCCCGGCTCCCCCTTGACGACCACTGTGGAACCGGTCACGAACTTCTGGACCGCCTCGGCGGGAATGAGAGCCGCGACATCGGGCCCGGCGGCGAAGGCGACAGGGGAGCCCAGCAGGAGAAGAAACGTGAGGGGAACCAACGGGCGGAACAGGCGTTTCATTGGCGTCTCCATGGAAGATTGCGGTTCGGACGCCGCCCCCGGCGCCCGATCCGCGACGATGGTAGCATGGAACAGCGGAGCGGAGGAGAGGGGGAAATCCGAGAACGAAGCGGCGTCTCCGTCTCAATCCCCCTTCGACGACGAAGCGCACGAGGGGGGTGAGGCGCTCTACTTCCAGAGCC
>JADGCD010000157.1 GCA_015229165.1 Nitrospinota bacterium
GCCCGGGACGTCGATGAACCGCTTGGCCGTCACGCAGCCGGTGCGGACCCAGAAGCGGCTCCCTTCGATGGTGTCGGGAACGCGGACGACGGTGGTCGCCCCGTTGGCCATCACCCAGCCGGTGCGGGGATCGTCGGTCAGGACCAGGCTGGCGGCGCCCTTGGGCTGGCGCACTTTCAGGTAGCCGCCGATCCAGACCTTCTGTCCCGAGCCGTTCTTGATGGTAATGGTCCGGTTCCCGGCGCCGATCTGGTCGGTCTGGTCGATGACGAGGGTCGGAACGCTCAGTGTCTTGCCGGTCAGCGGCTCGCCGTGCAGGAGGTCGGCGGTGAAGACGAGCGTCCCCGCCCCGGCGTCGTGAACCGGCGCGGAAAGGGTCAAAACGTGGCTCGTGACGGTCCGGTCGTCGGCGTAGGCGGTCATGAGGACGTTGGGCGCCGCTTCGTCGAAGAGGGTGTCCCAGAGAGCGACAAACGAAGCGAGCCCCGACCGGGCCGTGCGCCGGTTGGGGGCGTTGCCGATTTCGTACAGGAGGTCGCCCACGCCGGTGAGGGTGAGGGTGTACAGGCCGTCGGCGGCCCCGTCGAGCCGCGCCGATTCGGCCACCGCGACGTAGGACCAGCTCTGCTCGCCCCCCCCTTCGGCGTTGTCGAGGATGGTCAGCTTCAGGTCGTCGAGAGCCAGGGCGTCGGTCGGCTCTTCGGCCAGGGTGGTCCCCAGCAGAGTGACGGCGACGGTCAGGCGGCCTGTGGCGGCGTCGTAGGCGGGGGAGGCCAGCGAGACGAGAAAACCGATCTCTTCTTCCGTCCCGGCCCGATAGGCGTCGAGAACCGCGTTGGGGGCGATCTTCTTGTACGCCACCGGCCAGACCGAGCCGACATACTCCGCCGTGCCGATGGTCCCGCTCTCCCGCAGGGGGCGCTCGTCGAACCAGAGCGTCTCGGCCGGAGCGTTGTCCAGCGTGAGGGTCCAGCCCCCCGTTCCGTCGGGAGCCAGTGCGCCGGAAGCGGCCAGCGTGGCGTAAAACCGGGTCGAGGCGCCGGAGGCGTCCGAACGGGTCGATGCGCCGGAGCCGCAGCGGGCCACCGTCAACCCGAGGAGCAGCAGGAGAAGCAGCGAAAGGGGGAGGGATCGAGCCGACATTTACGGTCTCCTTGTGGGGAGGAGCGGTCATCCCGCCGGAGCGGGGGGCGTCGGCCCTCCCACGGCGGGGTGTGAACGTCGTTCGATTATAGAAGATATTGGCGTCGAGGATCGATGAAACGCCGCAGGGGAGTTATCCCTTTTTCACGAACGCCGACTTGAGCCCCATGGCGCCGACCCCGTCGATCTTGCAGTCGATGTCGTGATCCCCTTCGACCAGCCGGATGTTCTTCACCTTTGTCCCGACCTTCACCACCAGCGACGATCCCTTGACCTTCAGATCCTTGATCACCGTCACCGTGTCGCCGTCTTTCAGGATGTTCCCCACCGAATCCCGGACGACGATCCCCTCCGGCTCGGTCGCGGCGGTATCCGGCGACCATTCGTGGGCGCATTCGGGGCAGACCAGCAGGGCGCCGTCTTCGTAGGTGTAGGCCGAGCCGCAACGGGGACAGGGGGGAAGGGCGCTCATGGGATCATCCGGTTGTGGGGGAAAGGAGAATCATAGCCCCGACGCCGCGCCCGATGCAACCGGTGACGCGGCGAGGGGGGCGCACAGGGCCGGAAACTCGCGTCTGGGGCCCTGCGCGCCGTCACGTCAGGCCTTCTTGTGAAAACTCCCCGCCACCAGATTCTGCACCACCGACGGGTCGGCCAGGGTGGAGGTGTCCCCCAGCGCGTCGATCTCGTTCTCGGCGATTTTGCGCAGGATGCGGCGCATGATCTTTCCCGAGCGGGTCTTCGGCAGACCGGGGGCGTTTTGCAGAACGTCCGGTTTGGCGATGGGGCCGATCTCCTTGGCCACCCAGTCGCGCAGCTCTTTCTCCAGCGCGTCGTCCCAGGCCACCCCGGCGTTGAGGGTGACGTAGGCGTAAATCCCCTGCCCCTTGATCTCGTGCGGGTAGCCGACCACCGCCGCTTCGGCCACCTTGGCGTGGGCCACCAGCGCGCTCTCCACCTCGGCGGTGCCGATGCGATGCCCCGAGACGTTGATGACGTCGTCGACCCGCCCCATGAGCCAGAAGTAGCCGTCCTCGTCCTTGCGGGCGCCGTCGCCGGTGAAGTAGTTTCCCGGGTACTGCGAAAAGTAGGTCTCCCGGAACCGCTCGTGGTGGCCGTAGACGGTCCGCATCTGGCCGGGCCAACTGGCGGTGATGACGAGATACCCCCCCTCGTTGACGGTCGCCTCCGACCCGTCCTGCCGGATGACCTTCGCCTCCACGCCGAAGAAGGGGAGCGTCGCCGAGCCGGGTTTCAACGGCGTGGCGCCCGGCAGCGGGGTGATGAGGATGCCGCCGGTCTCGGTCTGCCACCAGGTGTCGACGATGGGGCAGCGCCCCTTGCCGACGTGGGTGTGATACCAGATCCAGGCTTCCGGGTTGATCGGTTCCCCTACGGAGCCAAGCACCCGCAAGCTCGTGAGGTCTGCGGTCTCGGTCCACTGCGGGCCCGCCTGCGCCAGCGCCCGGATGGCGGTGGGGGCGGTGTAGAAGATGTTGACCTTGTATTTCTCGCAGACCTTCCAGAACCGGTCGGGCGCCGGGAAGGTGGGGACCCCCTCGAACATGATCGTCGTGGCGGCGTTGGCGAGAGGCCCGTAGACGATATAGGTGTGCCCCGTCACCCAGCCGATGTCGGCGGTGCACCAGTAGATGTCGCCGTCGTGGTAGTCGAAGATGTACTTGTGGGTCGTGGCGGCGTAGACCATGTAGCCGCCGGTGGTGTGCAAGACCCCTTTCGGCTTGCCGGTGGAGCCGGAGGTATAGAGGATGAAGAGGGGGTCTTCGGCGCCCATGACCGCCGGATCGTTTTCGGCGGAGACGGCGGCCATGCCGTCATGCCACCAGAGGTCGCGCCCGGCGACCATGTCGACCGCCTGCCCGGTCCGTTTCACGACGACGATTTTCTTCAGCGTGGGGCAGTCTTTGGCCGCGTCGTCGACCGCCGCTTTCAGCGGGATGGTCTTCCCGGCCCGATAGGCCCCGTCGGCGGTCAGGACCACGTTCGACGCGCAATCCTGTATCCGGTCGCGCAGCGCCTCCGCCGAGAAGCCGCCGAAGACGATGGAGTGGACCGCGCCGATCCGGGCGCAGGCCAGCATCGCCACCGCCAGCTCCGGGATCATCCCCATGTAGATCGTCACCCGGTCCCCCCGTTTCACCCCGTTGGCCAGCAGCATGTTGGCGGCCCGGCAGACGTCGGCATGAAGTTGGGCGTAGGTGATCTTCTTCGACTGGTCGGGGCTGTCCCCCTCCCAGATGATGGCCACCCGGTCGCCGTGGGCGGCCAGATGGCGGTCGAGGCAGTTGACGGTGATGTTGGTCTGGGCGCCTTCAAACCAGGCGATCTGGGCCTTCACGAAGTCGTAGCGGCGGACGGTGTCCCACTTTTTGAACCAGGTGAACCCGTCGGCCACCTCGCTCCAGAACCCCTCCGGGTCGCGGATCGACCGGTCGTAGAGGGCACGGTAGTCGTCCAGACTCTTCACCCACGCCCGCTCGATGACGGCGGCGGGGGGAGGGAAGAGGCGGTGTTCGGTGGAGAGGGAGCTGATGGTCTTCGCGTCGGACATGGGAGCGGGCTCCTTATGAGCGGTTTGCTATGTGAGCAGTTTGCTATTCGATCCCCATGGGGATCGTCGTTCTCGTTTTCTCGATCCGGGAGGCCGAGAGGGTCGCCAGCAGCATCCCTTCCCGATCCTCCAGCGTTTCGGCCTTCCCCCACGGATCGACGATCATCGTGTGGCCGTGGACCGCGCGCCCCTGGCTGGTTCCGGCCAACGCCGGGGCGACGACGTACGACTGGGTCTCGATGGCCCGGGCCGTCACCAGCGGGGCCCAGTGGGCCCTTCCCGTGGCTGCCGTGAAGGCCGACGGCGCCACGATCAACGTGGCCCCCTTGGCCCGGAGTCGCGCGAAATGGGCCGGGAACCGGAGGTCGAAACAGGTGGCCAGGCCGATCCGCCATCCGGCCTGCTCAGCCACCGTCACGTTACGCCCCGGCGCCAGCCAGAGCCCTTCGCCATACCGTTTTCCGTTCACGGTGGCGGCGAACAGTTTTCGTTTGCGGTAGCGGGCGACCACACTACCGTCCTCGTCGAACAGGAGCGTCTCGTTCACGGGGCGGTCGGCCCCCTTCGGTCGCCGGACGATCCCTCCGGCGACGATGGCCATCTTCAGGCGTCGGGCGGCGTCGGCCATCCGGGCCACCACCTCGTCGGCCCCGGCGGCGGATGCGGCCAGCGTGGCGTCGTCGCCGTAACAGGCGAAATACTCCGGCAACGCGGCCAGCGTCGCCCCCCGTCCCTTCGCCTCCGCCAGCAGGGTCTCGGCGCGGGCGAGGTTGGCGGCCCTGTCGGTCCCGGCCATCGTCTGGATCGCCGCGACCTTCATCGACCCCCCTCCGTTGGTTCCGGGTATTCTGCCACGCCCCCGCAAGGGGGGGCAACCTCGGCCCGATCCCCCGCCCGCGCATCGACCCGGCGCGGCGAAAAGTGGTATCCTTCCCCGCATCGCCAACCTTTCGCACGACGGACGTCAGACCTATGCGCCTCTCCCGCTACCACGCCCCCACCCTCAAGGAAGCCCCCGCCGACGCGGAGGTGGTCAGCCACACCCTCATGTTGCGGGCCGGAATGATCCGCAAGCTGGCCGCCGGGGTCTACTCCCTGCTGCCGCTGGGGGTGAAGGTCGTGCGCAAGATCGAAACCATCGTCCGGGAAGAGATGAACCGCGCCGGGGCCATGGAGGTGTTCCTGCCGTCGGTCCAGCCGGCGGAGCTGTGGCAGGAGACGGGACGGTGGGCGTTCTACGGCAAGGAGCTTTTGCGCCTTACCGAC